>JAGXOB010000063.1 GCA_019894735.1 Promethearchaeota archaeon
GTTCTGGAGGATGTTTATTAAAGAACGAGCATGCTGAATGTAAAATCCCCCCAATCTTGCGATCTTTTGCAATTTTTGAAACTCGTATGCAATCTGCTATAATTCCTGCTGAATTATTTCCATCTTCTACGAACATCGTAATGTCAACTCTTACGGGAGCACCGCCGAAAACTCGACCTTCGAGTCTCATGTACGCTTCTTTCTGATTCTTTAAAAATGGAATGTAGTCAACAGCAGATATTCGACACTCAACACTTTCCTTATTTTGGAGATTTGATATAACTGCTTCAGTTTTAGATTGACGTTTACCTTTTTCATAAACTAGTTCTCCGTTAGATTGAGGCGTTAGCAAGTTACAAAAATCTGACGATCCCCCCCAATCCAATTGAATGGTGCGATCAAGAATTGCCCCTCTCATCGGAAATAAATTTGTCAAAGAGCGATGAATAATTGTGGCTCCTATTTGCGATTTTACATCATCTCCTATAAGGGAGAGTTTTAGTTCCTCAGCTTTTTTTACGATTTCTGGGTCTTTGACTACATGAGACGGCATTCCATTAACAACACAAGCACCAGCGTTAAGAGCTGCCATTGCATAAAATTTTACTGCTTTATGGCATCCCGTAGGAAGTAATATAACTACAACATCGACATCTCTCTTTTTAATTTCTTCCGTTACATCAGATTGGGGCTGGTTATTATTTGTAGGAATTATATTTTTTATGTTACTATCTAAACCGTCTAATATCGGTCCTTTTAATACTGGAGCGTTTAGGAATTCAGGTTCAAATAAAATCGTGTTGCAATTTGGTTCAGCAAATATCGCTCTACTTAGATCTTTACCCACCTTATTTGAATTTACGTCAAAACCTAATACAAAATTTATGTCTTTTACTTGATATTGAGTAATTTCCGGAAGTAAACCGATGATTTCCGCTGGATATTTTTTATATTTTTCAATGCCTTGAACTAGAGCACTTGCGACATCACCTACACCAATAAGACAAATATTGATTTTATTCTCCATGATATTTCATTCATATGTTGACATTATTTAAAAGATTTCAGAATAAACTAAAGATAGAACTTCTATATATTAGCATTCTGACACATTTAAGAATATGGTTATTATTTGAAATACAAAATCTCAAAGTTATTAAATTTCATAATATTAAATAGTTCAATTTTAAACCGCAATGATGAGTTAGGTGCATTTGGATATATCAAACAAGAAAATATATTTAGTTTTATCACCACATATTAATTATTATCATTCCTATAGAGGAGATTCAATAGGGGAAACAGGATTTGGTAAAGATCTCGATATGATGAGAGGAATTATTAGCGAATTAGATAAGATTGAAGATATGGGATTTGGTAATATGCGAATTACTTGGGATTATGGTGATATTTTTTGGTCTATTCAGCTTCAAAAAGAATTTCAACAGGACGTTTTTGATAGAGTCATTGAAAGGTGTAAAAAAGGGAAAGATGAGGTTTTAATTGGTTCGTGGGGAAATGTTATTCAATCAGCAATGGATACTGAGGAATTTTTGCAACAACACCAATGGTTTTTAGAAAATTCGATGGGGATTGGAGTGAATCAATTATTTCCTGGAAGAGTTGCTCCATACGCACGCACTCAAGAATCCATGTTTACACAAGGCATGATAGAACTATATAATAGAATAGGAGTAAAAGGAATATGTAATTATTATTCGGTTTATGGATTTGATGTAACAAGACCATTCATCAATCCTCGATTAGATTGGAACCAAAGATATGGTCTGATTAAGTTTAACTCTACTTTATCTAATGCTTCCTGTTTAATGCTACCCACATATGGATTTGGAGATATTCTTGATTTCTGTTCTATTAAAAGATGGTTCAAAATTATAAGGAAAAGGCAGGAAAGTGGGGAGATTAGTGGTCACGCTTTAATTTTTTTAAACTTTGATATGGATTATGAAAATTGGCTTGGTATGAACTTGCCAAAATTTATGAGCTGGCTGCCAAATTCACGGGGTTTAATGGAATTTGCAGAGGTTGTCGATCAGTGTGAATATGCTGAATTTGCCAACTTGTTAGAAGTTGTACCTAAATTGGAAGTACATGGTGAAGTAACTTTAAGAGAAGATATTGCTGATGGAATGTGGAATGGATATTATAATTGGGCCCAAAAATTTAATAACACAAGATTTTGGACTGTTGGACAACAAGCTAGATGGTTAAAATGCATTTCGGATACGTTATTAACTAACAATATTGTTAAAGATTCTGATTCTGATATCAACGGATTAATAAGAAATAGTGATGATTCTACTGAGACTTACATTAAAAATAAGATATTGTTTGCTTCTACAACGAATTTTGGGATGGCTATGCCATTTCTTCACCCTGATAGACGAAAAACCGCTATTAGTTATGGATTAAAGGCTTTTTCTAGCTCTGAGGAAGCTTTTGATATAGCAATTAGAAAATTTTCACTTGAATTCACTCAAAAATTTAAAGAACTCAAAAATGTTCTATTTATTTTACCTGTAACTAAAAGAGGAATATCTGAAAGGGAGATAATACCCCTAAGTGACTACATATTGATTCATTCAATGTTACCATCAAAACTCAGCAATGAATTAAGAAAAAACAAGGACAGCTTAAGATTGTTAAACATCTCTTCAAAAGAAAACTTAGATACCTTTTCTATCCATAAAGCTAGTTCTGAAATTGATTCAAATTTATGGATTGAAGCACTTATACCTCGTTTAGCTTTTGATCATAAACAGTCGAATAGTGTTGTATTTTCCTTGGAGTTTTCAGAAACAGACTCTAAAGAAGTTGAAACAAAAGGAAAAGAAATAATTGCAACTAAAAATTCGTTAAGAAATGAATATATTTCTCTAGAATTTGATGGAAACGGTAAAATTTCTTCCTTCAAATATAATAATGTTGAATTCGCTTGTCCAAGTTTTTTAGAATCATCAATATCTTATGATAATGTTATATATTATTCCGATAGTGATAAAATCATTGTCTCTCGAAATGGGAGTGATGGGTTTTCTGCTTCCATTTCAATTAGTAGTGAGTTTTTTATAGAAAAAAATTACAAAGTTAAAGCTGTAAAATTACTCAAACTATATTCTGATTTACCATATTTGTTTGTAAATGTTTCAATGGATATTCCTGATATTAAAGGGGAAACAACTAACATAGGAAAAAGTGATGGAACATCTTATTTCGTAGAAGAAAAATATCAAGATAAATGGCAAGAAATCATGCCCTGTGAAATTAGATCAAATATTCTAGGTTTAGATGAGCCGTTGAAAATCTGGAAACGTAATTTCTTTGGGGTTGTAGATTATTATAAACTTGATATGAAGGAAGTTGATATTAAAAACGCGGATATCGATTGTTTAGTTGCTAATATTTCAGATGGATGGATGTCTTTATCGAATAAAGAAAAAGGATTACTCGTGGGATTTAATTCATTGAAAGCAGCAAATTTCGCATTTTCTCCCATCAAAATAAAAGATAAGGGATTCGGTGATCTTGCCGCTAAAGGTCAACAAGTGAGAATTAATCCGTTTGGAACATATTATGGAAAACTATTTCATTATTGGACTGAGGGTAATGGACATGCTCAAAAAATTGTAACCAAGTTAATTGGAACTAATGAATCGACAGCTCCTACATTTAGCGGCAAAAGAGTTTTATTTGACTTAATAATTTCCCCATTTTTAGCGGATTCTCCACCTGAATCTATACAAAATTTCGCTGATCATTACTCATTTGAACCATTAGTCATAGTAAAGCAAAAGGGTGATAATCAGCTATATGCAAATCATTTGCCTTACGTTAAAAATAAAGAGAAGATTATAGAGGAGTTTGAGGTTGAAGATATCATGAATATGGAATACATTGAATGGGTAAGAAAAGTTAATGAGATTTATGAACCACCTGCTTCAAAGTCTAGTTCTGGATGGCCAAAAATTTCGATCATAAATATGATAAGGGTATTAATTGATGGTATAAAAGGGCGCTAATAAATGATTGGTGATATAATTTGAAAGAAAAAATGAAGGCACTATTATTTCCTGAGCCTTGGGTTGTGAAATTGGTTGAAGTAGACATCCCCAAACCAGAACGCAATGAGATTTTGGCACAGATGGTATCAGTTGGTATCTGTGGCAGTGATGTTGGTATTTTTGAAGGTAATCACTGGATTGTTGCTCACGAACCAGGAGGTCATGGTCACGAAACCGGTGCTATTGCGGTAGAAGTGGGTAAAGATATAGAAGGAATATCCGTAGGCGATCACTTAGCTCGTATTGGGCAAGGATATGCGGAATATTCTACACATGTGAATGTTATAGGACATGGTAAAGACGAGATTTATGGAGCACTTCCAATTGTAAGAAACGATCTCTCTATGGATGAAATCTCTTTTGCTGATGCTGTTGGTTGTGCGATTAATTGCTACGAAAGAGCTGAGTTCGAAAGATTAGATGGTGAGAAAAAAGCAGTAGTTCTAGGGCTTGGACCTATTGGACTTATTTTAACTCAAATATTATTGAATAATGGAATCGAAGTAGCTACATCTGAACCATTTCACCATAAGAGAGCCTTAGCGCAAAAATGGGGTGCTAAAGTGTTTAATCCTAATGATTTTAGTCGAGTGACTCATGGAAAAGAAACCTTTGTTGATGAGATTAAAAAAGATTTTGGTGATGCTCACGCTGTTTTTGAGATGGTAGGTTTGAATAATACTTTAATTGATGCGATAGATTTAGTTAAACCAGGGCTCCGGGTTATTGTGTTTGGTGCTCAAAAGATGCAATATATACCTTATGTTAACTGTCGAAAGAAAGGTGTAGAGTTAGTGTATCCTGAAGCAATGATGAATTCCAAAGCATATAAGGAATACTGGAAAGAAGCTTTAGACCTAATAGCAAGTAAAAAACTCGAATTAAACAGCTTAATAACAAAAAGAATTAACTTAGAGCAAGCTGTCGATGTGTTTAAATATTACGATCGTGAAAAATGGATTAAAATAATTGTAGAACCACAAAAAAAGTAGAAAAAAATAGATAATACATTAGTTTTCTAACTTTACAGTCTCTTTGACTGTCATAAATATCGGAATTGAAGCTACGAAAAAGACAGGACCAAGGATGAATATCCAGGGGATGCCAAATAATATACCAATTATCCCTCCTAAAATGGAACCTATGACTTGAGAACCTGTGTTAACGATATTTAAAATTCCAGTAAATGTCCCGCGTAACTGTTCGGGTAACAAATCTTGAGACCAGGCATTTAGAGGAGTTACTAATGCTAATACACCCACAAGCACGAATGGTAAACCAACCATAAATAAAATGTAATTACCCGAAGAAAATGGCATAATTATATATCCAATGCTTACAATTGTTAGAGATATGGGAACAAACCTTTTTCTCCCGAATTTATCAGACAATCTACCTAAAAATATAGTTGCTAGGATTAAAGCGGGAATTGAAAAAGCGATTCCTAATAGTAATTGTAGCGTTGAAAACCCTTGATCAAAAATGAAAATAAATAAAAATGGCATAATTGAAGCAATTCCACATTGGAATATGAGAAGCGCGAGAAGAATTTTAAGGAATTCTTTTAAGGAATCCCATCCAACTTCCTTAAAATTTTTCCGTAGATCACCAAAAAATTTTTCTTTCTTTAGAGGTTCTGAAATTGGTTTCTCTTTTATGAATATGAAACCAATGATTCCAACTGAAGCAAAAACAAATCCTCCAACGAATAATAAAAAGAAGTGTCCCTCTTGAGTTATGATTGTGCCCGTTGCACCTGGACGCGGATCAGGAATTCCAAATAATTCATTTCCAACCAGTAAGAATGCTACACCGATTAATAAACCAATGTAGCTAATTAAGTTTATGATACCATTTGCTCGTCCCCTCTTCTCAACTCCAATTGTATCTGGGATAAGAGTTCGCTCAGCAACTAAAAATGCATTCGAGGCGAGCCCGATAATTACCACATCGATTAATAAACATAGAAAATAATTCATTGACAATCCAAAAACCATCATAGCTATGCCAGCTATCATTCCTCCCATTAATAAATATGGTTTCCTTCTACCAAATTTTGTTCTTGTACTATCACTTAAAATCCCCCAAACTATCATTGTTATTAGACCCATTGTAGCTGATAAAGAAACCATGAACGATATATATAATGGTGGTAAAAAAAGGACGTGATCTAAGTAGGTATTGAAATAATTTTGCTCAAAAAAGAAGAATAGCTTATCTCCCATAGAAAGTAATCCTATCAATAACATATTTCTTCGGAAAAATTTACTAAACACCTTTTCGTTCAAATTTATATCACCATTTTTTTAAGGAAATTATTAATTTTTTTAAAATTTTTAATAGAAAAAGAATGTACGCATTGAGGGAAAATTTAAGAACATTCTGCGCTTTTTTAATTTTAATTAATGATAAGAAATGTCGTTTTTTCAGCTAGGGAAGATCACGAAATAGTTAAGGCCGTTATAAATCGGCTTAATAATTTACCTGATGTAAACTTACACTTTCACGATCCTACAAAAAAGTTTTTTAACCTTTCCAGAATGCCTAAACCGATTAAAGAAGCAGATTTAATTATAGTTAAGGTGAGAAATGATTGCTCAATTGATTTACTTCATTACGCCAAAATACGCAAAATTCCAACGCTACATGATGTCGATACGGTTCTAATGTGTAAAAATAAGATATCCCTTGATTACGCTCTTAGAATGGTATTTAAAAAGCATCCTCATATTAGTAAAAAGTTTTCGTTCCCTAACTCATGGAATTATAACATTACAGATATTCAGATATTCAAAAAATGGACTTTACCTAAGCTTCCAATTGTAATTAAAAGTCATTATCAGCACGACAAGTATAATAGATTTAACTTTTTGGTTAGAAAGATTGAAGAAGTGGATACATTTTGCAATAGGTATAAACATCTTTTATATTACGATGTTTATATTCAAAAGTTTATTGAATGTGATGGCTTTGAAAGAAAAGTATACGTAATAGGAGATAACATATTTGGTATCATAAGAGAAAACCCAATTTATATATACTTAAAAAATAAGCCAGAAAATATTGATGTTGATACAATTAAACGGAAAGAATTTAAAATAACTGAAGAAATTAGGGAATTAGCTGGAATCTTATCAGAAGAACTTAACCTTAAAATTTTTGGATTTGATTTAATCAAACTACAAAATAGGAATCGTTTTTATCTTATCGATTTAAACGATTTTCCTGGATTTAGAGGAATAAAAAACGTAGAAAACACTTTATCCAGTTATTTGGGGGAATATATTAAAAATTTGTAGATTCTATCTGAAAAACATGAAAGGTACAATTATGGCAAATGATATTACTCCATAAAAGATGCAGAAATAACTAAAATTGATTTTTTGTGCGATTTTTAACAATACTTCCATAGAAAGATAACCTACAATGAAACTAACTAGCGTTATGATCAAAATTGTGAAGATATCAATTGTTCCAAATACCGATCCTTCTCCGAAGATAATATCCATTCCGATTGATGCAAGAGCTACTGGGACTGACATTAGAAAACTTAACTTCAAACTTTGATCTTGGTTATATTTCTCGAATAGGATAGTAGATACCGTAAAACCTGAGCGAGATATTCCTGGAAGTATGGCAATCCCTTGAATTAATCCAGATATGGTCGAATCCTTAAAGAGTTCCCGATCTGACACAGTATTGATGGTTTTTTTTCCAAAATTCCTTCTAAAAGTCAATAACACAATTCCAGTTACAATTAGGAATCCAGAAATCACTAAAGTTAATACATCACCTTGTGTTGCGTCAAATCCTTCTATTATTACAAATTTAAACAGGAGATATAATGGGATAGCAGTTATCACAGTTCCAACCGTGGCATAGATTAACCAGTTTCTTTTCTTAATATCACTTCCTTCAACTTCAAATTTTCTTGGTATTATCGATTTAATGATTTGAATATAATCCTTTCTTAATTTTATCAGGACCGCTATCGTAGTTCCTAAATGCATCCAAATGCTTAAACTAAAAGCTTGTTCAGGAGGAATACCAAAAATACTAATTGACACTATCATGACTTGCCCTGAAGAAGAAATAGGCAACCACTCAAATAATCCTTGTAGTATTGCTATTATTATATATTCAATCATAGGTATCATTCATATCTTTTCAATCCTTTTAAAATACAATACGTTATCTCGTCACGTGATTTTCGAAAACCTTCAACTCCTTTCATGGAAGGATCCTCAATATCTCCTTGTTCTCCAGCAAATTCTCTTAAAGTTAGGACTTTATTATCGCCTGAGTTATTATAATCTAACACTGCTTTTTTATGTTTTTCGGTTAGCGTCAGGATTAAATCTGCTTGTTTAATTAATTCCGGTCTTTTTTTGAGGTCAATCGAAACTGCATCTTCAGATAATGTAATACCAATTTCTTTCATAACTAATTTCGCATCTAAAGATATGAGCATCCCATCCCTTGCGTTTGAAGCTATACCTCCCGAAGATACCGAAACATCCATTCCATTGCGGAAAAAGAAGTCCTGCAGGAATCCTTCAGACATCCGACTTCTGGCAGTGTTAACGCTGCAAACTACAAGAACTTTCGTATACGGAAACTGGCTACTTTTATTATTCATCAATAGGTAAGAAAATTCTTTGTCTTAATAATTAGTTTTTGGAATGATCTGGACGAGGTAAAATTACATCAATTGGAATAGTGATATTTGGACTTTACCAGTAATCAAAGCTCGCTTACCCCTAAATAATATAAAAGGGTGTAAAAACTTATTTGACTTAAATTTAAATGAAACTCAACTTAAAATGTTCTAAATTAAATTATCTTTCGTAGCAAACTTAATTCCTTTGTCTCTCATCTGCTGAAGAGATTTAGTAATATTTCCCGGCGGCAAGTCGATACCTCTCGTTAAATTTACTAAAAAATACACTTCAAAGCCAAAATCAAGTCCATCTAGTGCTGTGAAATAGCAACAATAGTCTAGTGCTAAACCACAAATAAAAATTCTTTTGATGTTGAGAGATTTTAAAAACCCCGCTAAACCTGTTTCAGATTTCTTATCGTTTTCAATAAACCCGGAATAGCTATCAACACTAGGATTATAGCCTTTGCGAATTATCGCGTGAGCTAACTTAACTTTTAGTTTATCATGAAAATTAGCACCATTAGAATCCTGTACACAATGATCTGGCCATAAAATGGGGCCAATTCCTTCGGAATGAAATTCGTCACCTGGATCTTTGTCAGGATGGCTGCTAGCAAACGACATATGATTTTCTGGATGCCAATCTTGCGTTAAAACTACTAATCCATTATTTTCTTTGAATATTTCAGCAATTCTGTTTATATTATCAATAATCTGATCACCCTCTTCGACAGGTAAAGCTCCTCCTGGCATAAAATCATTCTGCATATCGACAATAATTAGAGCGTCCTGATAACTTAAATCAATTTTTTTTTGATAATATGGTTTCTCAATACTCATACCATCTTATAAAAAAACAAGAATAATAAATTTTTATCAAAATTAAACAAAAACTGATTTTATTTTCTAATTAGATTATGATGTTATAGGATTCATGTTTTTGAAGAGTTTAAAATAGAAAGTAGAACCCTTATTTCTCCCAGCAGATTCGACCCAAATATGTCCTCCATGCATATCAATAATTTCTTTTGAAATGTATAAACCTAATCCTGATCCTTCTATGTCTACATCCATCTTTTGGCCATATCGTTCTATTTTTCCGAATCTTAAAAATAAATTTTCCATTTCTTTCTCTGTTAAGCCTATTCCCGTGTCTATTATCTTGAAATACACATTATCGCCTTTTTCCTCGAGGTTTATTTTTATGATTCCCTTTTTAGGAGTATTCTTAATAGCGTTTGTTAATAAATTAGTGATTACTTGTTCGATTCTCATTTTATCAATTTTAATGCTTACAACCTCAGGCATATTTAATTCTATAATCATATTTCGCTTATTCGCTAAATATCGATTGTCATTAATGCAATTCCTAATAATTTCAACAATATTTTCTTTTTGAAGATTCAAATTTAACTTTTCTGATTCGATTCTAGAAGCATCAAGTAAATTTTCAATTAATACCTTTAATCTCTTTCCGCCTCGGTTAATCAATTCGATAAATTCTAAAGCTTCTGAGCAAGTGTTATCTTTATAAACCTCTAAAAGGATTTGAGTACCACCGAATATAGAAGTTATAGGTGTTTTCAATTCATGGGACACTCTTGAAATTAATTCAGATTTCATCTTATTTAAATCTAATAATCTCTTGTTCTCTTCTATTATGAGATTTTCTGCCTTTTTCTTCTCAGTAATATCTTGTGCGATTGATTCAAAGATAATTTCGTTATCCAATTTAATCATTGAACTTTGAAATAAAATCCATGTCATATTCCCATTATTTTTCTTTATCTGAAGTTCTATAGGTTTTGGATTATTTCCCTTGAGAAGCTGTTTAGTTATGTTTTTTAATGCCAGTATTTGATCTGAATTTACTAAATCAAGTTCGATATAATTTCTCCCAATCATCTCACTTTTACTATGACCTAAAATACTCTCGGCTGAAGAATTCATTTCCAAGATTAATCCGCTTATATTTGACAACAATACAGCATTAGGAGAGTTTTTATACAAGTTTCGATATTTCTCTTCAGATTCCATTAACGCTAATTCAGTATTTCTCCTTTCTGTAATGTTTCGAGAAATAAACAAATATTTTTGATTTCCTTGATCGTCCTTAAACATCTTTGTTTTAACTTCAAACCATAAATAATTACCATTCTTATGCCGCATCCTTGATACATGAATTCCTGCTTTATTTTTGAACAATTTAAGCATGTACCTTCTAATTTTCGTATAATCTTCAGGGTGGTTCAGCTTAATGTCATACTCTCCAACAATATCTTCAAGGGCGTAGCCTAATATTTGACGATGAGTTTTTTCATTTATATATTCTATTTTAAAATCTTCAGAAAGCACTCTTATTAAATCGTTAGAATTTTCAGTGATTAGTCTGTACTTTTGCTCCGACTCTTTTAACATTTGTTCAGCTTTCTTCTTGTCAGTAACATCCCTTAGAGTTGAAATAAAGCCAATAATATTTCCGTCGTCATCGTAATAATTTTTAGATTCACTTGAAAGCCATACATAATCTCCATACTTAGGCAAAATTCTAAATTCAACAAGTTTTCCAATGTCAATTTGTTTTATAAGCGTGGTTCTATAATAGGAAATCAACCTCTTAACATCGTCTTTATGTATATATTGAAAGAATCTGCTATTTTTGTTTATTTCTCTCCCTTTCAACATCTTCGATAATTGAGGTGAGACATATAATAATTTTCCCTTATAATCTATTATGACGATCGCATCCTTCGTGTTTTCAATAATATTTCGAAATTCCTTTTCAGATTCCTTCAATTTTATTTCTGAAATCTTTCTGTTTGTAATATCTTTTATAATAGTTACTACTTGGACAACTTTTTCTTCGACAAAAATAGGAATCTTCCGTATTTCTGTGTAAATCGAATTATCGTTAAGTTCTGTTAGTTCTTCAGTAATTAAAGTTTTACCCGTCTCGAAAACCTTGTGATATTCTTGTATTATTTTTTCTGGCAAAAAAGGAAAAACATCGAAAAATTCTCTACCAATGACAACTTGATTAATGTTATATGTTTTTAACCAATCGTTTAATGCATTATTTGTAAGAATAATTCTCAAATCTTCATTAATTACATGGATAGGATCTCCCATGGATTCAATTATGGTCCGATATTGCTGCTCCGAATTTTTTAGTTTTAGATCAGCAATTTTTTTTTCTGAAATATCTCGAATCACTGCTACTATATTAATTTTTCCCTTACGATTGATAATTCCGCCTTTAGCTGAAACATACACATACTCTCCATTTTTGTGTTTTGCCTTGTATTCATATGAGATGTGTTTTTTATCTTTTATCGCGGTTTTCATCAAATTCTTTACATGTGATAAATCATCGGGATGAATAAAGTTAAACCCATTTTTTCCAACGACTTCGTGAGGTTCATATCCAAACATTTGGTAACATTGAGGACTTATATAAGTGAATTTACCGTTTAAATCAATTTCTACAATTGTATCTACTATTTCATTTATAATACTCTGGTAAATATCATCAGGAACCTCAAGCGGTTTTGGTTCACTTTTCTTATCTGAAATCAATCTTATTACCCCTATTATTATAAGTTATAAAGCGTGTGAATTATAACTTTAGAAGTGATTTTTATCCAAAGAAGTACTAATTAAAATTTCGTTGAAAAATCTAATTAATTCTCCTTAATTGTAGATCTAAGAAAAGCAGATTATAACTATATTCAAAAAAGATACTTGTTCGTTAATTTGATACGAAAATTATTGCAATTAAAATAAGTAAACTATTAAAAAAAATTTATTTGCAAATCGTCATTAATAAATAGTAGTTCTTAATTTATTGCGCTTGTAGTATAGTGGTAATATGCTGGCTTCCCAAGCCAGTGTCCCGGGTTCAATTCCCGGCAGGCGCATTTAACTCTTTAAGTTTACCAAGATAGTCCTTTGATAAATCTTAAGTCACTAATTAATTTTTTAGCTTCATGGTTAGGAACTTCTAAAAAGGCGTGAAATGTGTTTTGCCAGAAAGCTCGTCCCGAAGTACTGGAGCGAATATCTTCTGCAAATTTTATGGAATTTCTCACTGGTATTAGGATTTCTATGATGGCTTGATAATCTTTTTCTTGATTCACATTTTGGATTTTAGCAGAATACTTCGAGAGTAGAGAAAGTGTATTTTTAATATAATCTGGTGGTAATTGAATGATGGTGTGATATATCGGCTCAAGAAGAATTAGTTCAGCTTGATTT
>JAGXOB010000064.1 GCA_019894735.1 Promethearchaeota archaeon
TTTTTAGTAGGGGTTTTAGGAGCATCGCCTGGTTTTACAGTTGCTGCTTTCTTAGGTGCTTCTGCTTTCGTAGTTGCTGCCGTTTTCTTCTTTGTGGGAGTATCTCTCGCTTTCTCGCGGGCCTTCATTGTTTTTTTATCTTCTTCTGGATCATTATCCATATATAATCACTTTTCTGTTTTCTGTTAATTAATAATTTTAAAAATAAATAAATTTCTTAGTAATAATAATATGATTTGCGGTTAAAAATTTTATTCACATTATTCTATTAAATTGTCTTACGAAAAGAAAAATTCAAAAAAAAGTGAAATTAAGGTTCGAAGCTAACCTCACATCGATCGGAGTCACAGAATTTCTCTCCGATTGCTGCATCTTTGGTCTCATCTAAAAACAACGGCTTAACTTTAGAGATCATTTCTTCATATTTCTCCTTAGAAATCTCTTCGTAAGGCGCTTGTTTGTATCCGTGTTCTTTAATTGGTAAGAAACTCGCGCTTTTTAGCTTGTCTTCAAAGCATTCGAGAACCCGTTTAATTTGGTTTGCCTCTTCGGGTTGAAATGTGATTGTAATAGATACTTGGTTATCTGACCAATATTTCTGATAATCAGCTGCATTTTCTGCTTGTTCCCATATCGAAACATCGTTTTTAGAGCGCTCAAAATATTGTTCGTGGACCGGAAATTCGACTACAACGGTATTAGGGGAATAAGAATCGTCTTCAACAAAGTAACCCGCTTTTTTAATTAGTTCTATTAAGTCGGAATTTTTTGAAATACGAATTCTTCTGATGTAATATTCAGAGTGAGGATAATGAATTCCAGGGGGGACACCAGGGAGTAAACTTACGGTACCACTTGGTTTAACGGTGGTTATTTTTATGCTCCTTGGGATACAAAGCCATCCTGAATATTTTTCGTCTAAATCTTGTAAATAGTTATACCCTTTCTCACACCACTCTAACATAGTTCTCCTCCCGTTTTTTACGAAGGCTTCTATTATTCCAGTTTGTGAAACTCCCATCCGTCTGTTTTTGAGCATAACAGCATTAGTCTCTTGCCAATGTGTGTTTACAAGCGTCACAGACTTTGCATATAAATACGCATATTTTAAGGTTTCTTGAAACTCATCGTAGGAATCATGTCTCGAGGGAAAAGTCTCCACAAGGCAACAAAGTTCAAAGGATTCGAGACTTTGTTCTCCACACGGATTGACGCCAGCTACTTTTTTATCTTTATAATCTGGTTTATCTCCCATTCGAGAATAAGCTTTTGCATTATCTAGCCAAAAGATTCCGGGTTCTCCATTTACTGCAATTTGATCTGCAATAAAAGAATAATCTAATCCTTTGAAAGCAAAAATGCTATTATTACTGGCCCATCTATGGGAGTAAAGCTTTTCTTGGTCTTGTTTAGAGGTAACAAAATCAAAATCCGTAGCATCTCCTAAAGCTATTTCAGCGCTTCGGCGAACATTACCGGCAACAACGCATTTCCCAATCAGATTCATAATATCTAATATATCGAGTGACAGTATTTTTTGACCAATTCGAGCGTCTAATATTTTTTTAATTTCAGTGAGCATATCTTTTAATGGACCTGGACCACTAGCGATCCCTCCAAATCCTCTTATACGTTTTCCAGCGGGTCTTATCAAATTAAAATCAAACTCTGGAACGGGTTTTCCTAAGAAGAAGGCTTCTAAGACAATTCGTAGAGCTTCTACCCAGCCTTCTCTACTATCAGGTATTTGATAAGTGAGTGATTCCTCGCTAGGTTTTTTTATAGTTATTTTACCCGCTCCTTTCGTGTCAAACCCTACACCTACACCTAACATTAGGGCGTCCATAACGAATTCAAAAGCTTTTGAATATTTTAAGTCGATATCATCAGTAGATGCAAAACCGCAATTATTCAGAGACATTGATCCATGCCGCGCGATGAATTCCGTTCCCATCATCCATAATCCTCGACCGGGAGGAAGAAATTTGAAATTCCATATTTTTTCAAACATTTTTTGGGCGGATCGTTGAGCTTTGGAATCGCTCCAGGGCAAACTCAGCTTCATACAATGTTCTTTTTGAATCGAATAACATCCCTCTACGACTCTTCTGATAGTTTCCCAAAATTCTTCTTTCCTACCTTCTTTCTCAATAAGTCTAGCGTAGGTCCTTTTGTAGGTGATGTGTCCTAAAGGACCCCAATCGGGTTGCTTTCCTTTGAAATTATCCATAAAAGCCTCGTCCAACTTAAAGGATATATTCTCCAGATTAATGGCTCGCGCAAATAAGTTTCGATATTTATTCAAACCTCGCTGGGTTAGCTCAACGCATACCAACTCTCTAATGTAGTTAGTGGTGATCTCTTCGTATCCAAGGCCAATAATTATACGAACAACATCTTCAGTTACCTTTTCTGCTATGTTAATATCAAGCCCCGTCTCTTTATTCAAAACTTTGGCTATACTGGAGACATCGAACTCTTTCTTTTCACCTTTCGAGTTGATAACGTATTTTGGATACAAATCTACTAGCGAAAACGAATTATCAGTCATTTTTTTACCCGTGAATTATGATAAAGATTAATACAATATTTTTATCGGCGTTCTTAATAAATGCCAATTTTAAACTGCCTTAACCTAATTTTTAATTTAAGATTCAATCTAATATAAAGATATTTATTGAAATATATTAAGCTATTGATGGACAACATAGTATTTAGTAATGGGCTAATTTGCTAAATACATGTATCTATTAGTAATCCGCGCATTAATTTTTATCGCTTTATTGGTATAAATTTTTTTTTCAGTTTAAGTCGAAATTATGTCGATATTGTTATATTAATAATTAGTGGATAATTTTTAAACAAAAATTGATAGCTTGATTTATGATTTTTTAATGCCATTAAGAACAATAAGTATACAAGAAATGATATAATCCTTGTTCTACACGCTATACTCAATAAGTTGGTCTAAAGTATTAATTAACATGTTCAAAAGAAAAAAAATTTTTATTTAAGTCATTGCATAATGATGATAAAAACACTGAAATTGAGTAGAGTATTATATTTATTAATTAAATCAAATTCGATCTAGTAAGTTTGATCAGCTAAATAATAAAAGGTAATAGTTATGCTAGATGAAATTGAAGTGTCTGATACAGGCAATTCTGATACGGAAGTTTCAAAAGAAAAAATTAATCTCCAGTTCCATTGGTACTTGAGCATTTTCTTTGTTATTTATTATTTATCTTATGTCGTCTCTGGAATCATTTTTATGTCTTACGTAATATATGTTTTTATTCCGTATGTCTTGTTAGTAGATAATCTCATTGTTATTTTTACAAACCTTTATTCGTTATTGGCTTTCATAGCTTTACCGTTAGTTATTATCCTTAGCTATTTATCTCGCTTGTTCATTGTAGGTTTAATAACTCGAGTTTTCTGGAGATTCACTGAGAAAAGAAGTCCAACAAAAGATGGTATCATTCCTCGAAATATCCCTTCCAAAACCGCTAATTATTATCATATTCGATCTTTCATGATCAAGTACGGGAAAAATGCGTTCATGAAAGGAGTATTTCCTTGGTTATCGAATTGGTATTTTAATTTTGTGGGAACGGGTATTATTAGAAGAGGCTCCACATTAGAAGAGTCAGTTGTTACTGATAAACACATAAATGTTGGAAAAAACTGCTATGTTGGCGTTAATTCGGCGTTATCTTCTCACTTTGTTGAAGGTACATTTGGCAATATCGTCTATTTTGAAATCAAATTAGGAGATAACACCACTCTCGGAGGATTTAACAACATTGCGCCCGGATGCGAGTTAAGCGATAACTCTTACCTCTTACCAATAGCCGCTGCAACGAAACATAATAAGACCCAAGGGAATAATTATTACTTCGGTATGCCTTTACGCCGCATCTTTAAGAAAAAAATTATGGATTACTTAAAGGTGAGCGAAAATGATTTAAATCGAGCTGAAGAATTAAGAGTTAAGCAAGAAAATGAAAAATTAAATAGAAAAAAAAAAAGTTCAACCTTTGATAATCAATAGAGATGTGGACGAGGAGGTGAAATAATTCTGATAGAAGACTCAGTAGACACAGGGGATGATATTTATAGGGAAAATGTCCAATTTCAATATCATAAATATTTCGGTATCTTCCTATGTATATATATCGGTTCGTATCTTTTACCCGTAATCGGTTTGATGTTTTACCTCTTTTTAGTCTTTAAACCACTTTTCTTAGGAGTAAGTGATTTTATCGTAATATTTACCAGTTTTGAATCTTTACTCATTTTTTTAACCTTTCCCTTAGTTATTATTGGTTTTTATCTAATTCGCTTATATCTCTTAGCATTATTCACGCGTTTTTTTTGGAGATATACAGAAAGGAAAAGCCCAACAAAAGATGGCATCATTCCGCGTAATATTACTTCTAAAACATTAGATTTCTACCATTACCGGAGCTTCTTGATCAAGTATGGGAAGAACACGTTTATGAAAGGAATATTTCCGTGGCTCTCAAATTGGTTTTTTAATTATGTAGGCGCTAGTATTATTGAAAAGGGTTCCACTATTGAAGAATCAGTGAGCAGCGATAGGAATATACACGTGAAAAGAAATGTCTATGTAGGGGTCAATTCTGCTTTAGCGTCACATGTTGTGGAAGGAATTTTCGGCAATATCATCTATTTTCAAGTGAAAGTAGGAGATAACTCTACGCTCGGTGGTTTTGATATAATTGCGCCGGGATGTGAGTTAAAAGATAATTCTTACTTATTACCAATGGCAGCTGCTACAAAATATAATACAACGAAGGGAGATAATTATTACTATGGTATCCCTTTACGACGAATATTCAAGAAAAAAATTATGGATTATTTGATGGTTTCTGAAGAGGACCTGCAACGCGCTGAAGAATTAAGAATGAAACAAGGTAGCGAGAAGTTAGAAAGGATAAAAAAAGAAGAGAATAAGAAAGATAGAGATTTAAAAAAAAAAGGTGAAAAAGTAATTGAGTGAAAATATGGATAATGAACAGAAAGATACAAATAATGAAGAAGACGATTCTGATTTTGTAATTGATTTTACTACAAGCTCAGCGATAAATAGAGTAAGTCTTAAATTCTTAGTAGTATATATTCCAATATTTTGGTTTAGTGGTATTGCAGTCGCAACGTTTTGGTATGGTTATACAATCAGTCCAGTACCATGGATAATAAAATTGTTATTTCTACCTTTGATATTATTAGGTTTTAGTTTTCTATTCATCTTTTCATGCTTCTTTTTTAGCAAACTTTTGTTAATTTTCATAAACCTCATTCACGTACCCAAAGAGGGAATCTTCCGAACTGAGAAGGGTGACACAGATTTCGAATTTTGGAGGATGAGAACCGAGATAAAAAAGATAACTTTATGGTTAATACGAAATTGGCCTTTGCCATGGATCGATGTTATCGCTTTCCGCTGGTTTTCTATTAAAATGGACTTTTCAAGCCATTTAAACGACGCTTGGTGTGACGCTGAATTCATCTCCTTTGGAAAGCACGTTACAGTTGGACAAGGTGCTGTAATCATGAGTTCTATGGTAGTGGGTAATTATTTAATAATTAAAAGAATCAGATTTGACGATTATGCCCTTGTTGGAGGGCAGAGTACTATTGCACCTGGAACTCATTTTGGAGAGGATACCGTGTTAGGAGCAGTATCAGTAACAACTCTTAATCAAGAATTAGAAGACGGTTGGATCTACTCGGGTATACCAGCCAGGAAATTAAAACTTAACCAATACGCTGAAATGCGAAGAGATGTTATTCATAAAGTAGATGTAGATGAAGAAGAAAAAGTAGAAACTGAGCATGAAGTTAACATCGATGAAGATAAAAAACATCTAATTAAAAGAGCTAACAGAGGCGATAAAAAGTGAGCGTTCCAAATTCAATGAGGGTTGGTCCTTTCTGCGCAAGCGTGTTAGCCAAGAAAAAATATTTGATTTTGTATATTTTTTTAATATGGTTAACTTTTCTCCCTACAATATTAGAAATATGGTGGTATTGGCAAATGTTGTGGTACGAAATCAGACCACTTCATTTTTACGTATTTTTGCCTTTATTTTTGCTTGTTATCTATGTTTCTATTGTATTCGCAGCAATCTTTTTTACTAAAATTTTATTGTTAATAATTAGTGTCTTTCATAAACCAAGGGAAGGAGTTTTTCTACGGGATACAGCAGATAAAGACTATAGATATTGGAGTCTTCGAAATACCCTTAAAAAATGGCCAACTTGGCTTGCTCATAAATTTCCATTTCCGTTTTTGGATAACATTTGTTTTAAAATTCTTGGTGTTAAGACAAAATTCTCCAATTCTCTCTTCGAAGGTTGGGTTGATACCGAGTTTATGGAATTCGGTAAAAATGTAGTTGTTGGACAAGGTGCTATAGTTCAGTCTTCGGTTATAATAGGGAACTTTTTAATTATTAGAAAAACTGTGATCGAGGAAAATGTGAGAGTAGGAGCACACGTAATTATTATGCCAGGAACTCATATAGGAAAGAACTGCATCTTAAACACTTGGTCTTCTACTATGGTAGGGCAAGAATTGGAAGAAGGATGGATATATAATGGCGGTCCGGCTAAGAAATTTAAAAAAAATAGGTTTTTTGAAGATATACCAATTGAAAAACTCACTAAAACTATTGGAGACATGGACGGGCTATTAAAGAAATACGACGAACAGTATGTTAAAAGAACAATGAAAGAAAGAAAATTTCTTCATCGAAAACATAAAGAAGAAGATAACACAGAAGAAAAGGAATGAACTTGAAAATTGGTTATGTACAAACTTCTCCAATCTTTGGAGAACTAACTCAAAACTTTGAACAAATTGAAAAATTATTAGGTAAAATTAAAGCAGATTTAATAGTTTTACCTGAACTCTTTGCAACGGGATACACTTTTATATCTAAAGAAGAAGCAGAATCTTTAGCTGAAACAACTGACGGAAAAACCGCCGAATTTTTAATGAAAATTGCTAAAAGAACAGGAGCTGTGGTTATCGGCGGATTCATAGAAACAGACGGTAACTCCATTTTTAACTCTTCCATGATTGTGTCTGAGAGCGAAGTTCTTGGCACATATAGAAAACTTCACCTTTATTATAAAGAAAAAAAGTGGTTTTCTCAGGGAAATAAACCTTTAAAAGTATATGAAGTAAGAAAGTCAAAGGTAGGAATCATGATTTGTTTTGATTGGTTCTTTCCTGAAACTATTAGGAGGCTTGCTCTTCTTGGAGCAGATATTATAGCTCATCCTGCTAATTTAGTGCTTCCATATTGTCAAAAAGCGATGACAACGCGTTGTTTGGTGAATAGAGTTTTTGCCGTAACATCTAATAGGATTGGAAATGAAGCTAGAGGAGAGGATAATTTTATATTTACAGGGGGAAGCCAGATTACATCTTTTAATGGCGATGTGCTTTCATCCGCACCAAAAGATAAATCTCATATCGATTTTGTTGAAATTGATTTTAATCAAGCAAGAGATAAAAACCTTAACAAGTTCAATAATGTGATTGAGGATAGGAGAACTGAGTTCTATTCTCTTTAATAATAGATGGAGGGTTAATATGAAAGCGGCTGTATTCGACGGGCAAGATATCTCCATTAAGGATGTACCAATACCAAAACTTGGAGATTCTCAGGTTTTAATTCAAGTAAAAGCGTCAGGAATATGTGGAACCGATATAGCTATAGTAAAAGGAGATTTACCAACGCCAACTCCGCTCATTTTAGGTCACGAGTTTGCAGGTGAAGTTATAGAAGTCGGTAAGAAAGTTAACTCCAACTGGGAAGGAAAACATGTTACATCCGAAATTAATAGCAACATCGATTTCAGTTGTTATTACTGTCAACGAAAGATTTTTTCCCAATGCCTATCACGTAAAGCCTTAGGTATAGATATTAATGGCTCTTTTGCTGAATATATAGTTGTTGAGCCATATATGCTTCACGAAATACCGAGAAACATTTCTTACAAGGAAGCAACCTTTATAGAACCTTTAGCAGCAGCCTATCAAACGTTTGAAACGATGCCATTAGCAGATGAAGACAAAGTTATTGCAATCTATGGGCTTGGAAAATTAGGTCTATTACTAACCCAAGTCGCTTTAGTTAAAGGATTGGATGTAATAGCAATTGATGGTTCAGATACAAAGCTTTCTATTGCTGAAAAATATGGTGCAAAGCAATTAATTAACCGTTTCGAGGTAGAAAGTATAAGTGATGAAATCAAACATTCAACTGATAATCTTGGAACAGATATTGTCGTAGATACTACAGGCAATCCAGAAGCTCTTATAAGTATTGTTGCTTCGTGTAAAACACGAGGTAAAATCCACATTAAAAGTACTCATGGATTAAGAACTCCAATCAATCTTACTGATATAGTAGTTCGAGAAATTACAATTTACAGTAGTAGATGTGGTCCATTTGATAAAGCAATTGAGGGATTAAGCTCTGGAGATATTAAAGTTAAAAATTTAATTTCCAAAATGTATGACTTAGAAAAAATTAGAGAAGCATTTGCTGCTTACGATGAAAATCCAGATTTTATCAAAGCAGTTATCATAATTTAGTAAACAATACTTGTTTTTCTAAAAATCTAACGATTTTTTTACATGTTTTCATGTGAGATTGTTTATCTCGATAAAATAATTCAGGTCTCGGGCAATCTTGGTCTAAAATACATAATTTTTTATCAGAATCGTAGATCAACGGATAAAAACGACACCCTTGAGGTCTTACGGCATAAATTTTGCATAATTTAATTGTAGAATCGAAGAAAACGCAAAATCCATTTTTATTTCTTAATTGAAACAATCCATCATCTGTTTTTTCTACAAAGTTAGCTATTGGTAAGTTTTTAAGATCATTATTTCTAATACGGTCAACATCCCTACTAGAAAGAATCATTTCTGTTTCACAACAGCAATTCCCGCAATCTTTACACTTGTTTTTCATAATCGATTTATCATTTCTACTTTAATTTTATAATTATAAAGGAAAAAACAAATTTTTTAAACTATAAATGTAATCTTTTATCTTAATTATAGTTTAAACGTGTATACTTTTTGACTTGATTAATCATGGCTGTAGAGGGTAGAGCAGAAGTGTCTACGGATTCTGAAGAATCTGAAGAATCTGAAAAAGAACCAGTTACAGAAGGAGTGTCCATGCAATACGGCATCTATATGTTTCTCTTTTTTATTATATACTATATTTCTTGGATCGGTCCATTCTTTATCTTTATGGCGTATTTTTTAATGGTTTTTCAAGAATATTTTTTAAAAGCTCCCACTTTTATAGCTATTTTTACGGAGCTAAATCCACTATTCGCTTTGCTTCTAATGCCCATAATTATAATTCTTTGTTATTTACTACATCTATTTTTCATAGGGCTTGCTACTAAGATTATTTGGGCTATAACCGAAAAGATTTCGCCTACTAGAAATGGAATTATACCGAGAAACATTAAATCCAAGGCAGCAGACTATTATCACATAAGATCTTTTATTTTAAAATATGGCAAAAATGTTTTTGTAAAAGGTATCTTTCCTTGGCTTTCAAATTGGTTTTATAATTTTGTGAAAGCCAGCAAAATTGGAAAAGGCACGACAATTGAAGAGTCTTTAGTAAATGACAAATTTATAAATGTCGGGGAAAACTGTTATATTGGAATTAATTCAAATCTAGCATCACATGTTGTTGAGGGCATTTTTGGCAAGATATCCTATTTTGAAGTTGAACTAAAAGATAATATTACTTTTGCTGCTATGAACCAGATCGGTTGTGGATCTGAAGTCGGCGAAAATAGTTTTTTACTACCTTTAGCATCGGGCCAAAAACACGTTAAGATAGGGAAACCAGGAGGATTTGGGTATTACTTTGGACTCCCTATGCGCAAAATTTTCAAAAAAAAATTGAAAGACTATATAGGCTTAAGCCTTGAAGATTTAGAGAGAAATGAGAATATGGAAGAATATATTACCAAGAAAAACGATATAAAGTCAAAACCAAAAGAAAAGGATGTTAAAGATATCGAAGGGGAAGTTGGTAAGGATGAAGAGGAATCCGGTGAGATCGATACTGAAGACCAAAAAAAGGAAGAACCCATTGACATTAACAGTTTAACTAAAGAAGACTTAGCTGTTGACTTTACAACTAGTAGTGCTATTAACAGGATAAACATTAAATTTCTAGCCGTATATATACCGATCTTTTGGTTAAGTGGATTAATAATAGCAATTTTTTGGTATGAATATACCAGGTGGATTAGCCTCTCTACAATATTCTTTCTACCAATTGCTCTCTTCTTTATGATTTATATGTTTATTCTAGGAGTGTTATTTTTTAGCAAACTGTTGCTAATTTTAATCAATTTACTGCATAAACCCAAAGAAGGTATATTTTTAGCTGAGATTGGTGATAAGGACTATGAATTTTGGATGTTAAGAACAGAATTAAAAAAGATTGGACTCTGGATCATTAGAAACGCTCCATTACCTTGGATAGATGTAGTTGCTTTTAAATTTTTTGGAGTACGAGTGGATTTTTCAAGCCACTTAAACGATGCGTGGTTTGACGCCGAATTTGTAGATTTTGGTCGAAATACCTTAATAGGACAAGGATCAACAGTGATGTCTTCAATGGTAGTAGGTAAATATTTGATAATTAAAAGGGTAATATTTGAAGATTACATTGTAGTTGGGGGAATGGCAACTATCGCCCCCGGTACAATAATCAGGCACGATACCATGCTTGGTGCTCTGAGTTCTACGACATACAATCAAGTTCTTGACCCCAATTGGATATACTTCGGAATACCAGGTATTAAGCTAAAAAAAAATAAATATGCTCAAATAAGAAGAGATATCATAGTAAAGCGTAGTGCTGATGACGAGACGAAGATCGAAGTGACTACCGAAGTTTTTACTGACAAGGCTAAAAAAAAATTAATAAAAACAGAAGAATCGGAGGGCAAAAATGTCAGTTCCTAGTAGCATGCGCGTTGGACCTTTTATACCAACTATTTTGTTAAAGAAGCAATATTTAATGTTTTACTTAATAATCGTTTGGTTCAGTTTTATTCCACTATTCCTGGAATTTTGGATATATTGGCATTTTCTATGGAATTATACCAGACCGATTCATTTTTACATTTTCTTACCTCTGTTAATTATACCTATGTACGTAACGCTTGTTTTTAGTGCTACTTTTATCGCTAAAATATTTCATGTAATAATTAATGCTATCCACAAGCCCAGAACTGGTGTATTTCTAAGGCATCCAAGCAACAAAGATTACCGTTATTGGTGCATAAGGAATGTTATAAAAAAATGGCCGTTTTGGCTTAGTCATAAATTTCCCTTCCCCTTTATGAATAATATCTGCTTCAAAGTATTTGGAGTCAAAACTAAATTTTCCAATTCTCTTTTTGAAGGCTGGGTGGATACCGAATTCATAGAATTTGGTAAAAATGTTGTAGTTGGCCAAGGAGCACTAATTCAATCTTCTTTGATCATCGGTAATCTTCTTATTATAAAAAAAACAGTGATCGAAGACGACGTCAGAATTGGGTCTCATGCTATTGTTATGCCCGGCACACACATCAAAAAAAGAAGTGTATTAGCAAGTAATTCAGTCACTACAGTGGACCAAAAACTCGATGAAGGTTATATCTACGTTGGAGTTCCAGCGAAAACTTTAAAGAAAAATTATTTCTTTGAAGATGGATTGCAAGATAAACTCTGTCAAGTTGAAGACGTGGAAGCGTTAAGGGAAAAATACGAAAAAATGTATCTGAAACGCTACGACGAAAAAGAAAAGTTTAAAGAAAGAAGAGAAAAGAAGAAAAAAACGAAGGAGGAAGAGCAATATTTATATGGGCTAGAACTAAAGGATGGAGATGAAGACGATGTGTTCGACGATACATTCACAATCTAATTCTTATTGAATTTGGACTTGAATACCAAGTGATTTTATCTTGAATAATGTATTTTTCTTAGTTCTTATTGTTAAATACTCAAGTGATTATCATACGGATAATCAATAAAAAGAAAAGTTTTGATTCTATTTATAGTTTTTATTATGGAACTTCCATGGGAGTTCCGAACCATAATGGAATTATTCAAAAACAAGATTGTAAAAATTCGGTCAAAAATTTTTATTTGTTAATATAAAACAAGAAAGATTTTTCTTTGAATTATTTGAGAATAAAATACATTCTTCGATTATTTTTTCCTTTATTTACCGTTTTAGTCATTTCTATTTCGCCTATTTCTTTAAGGTTTTTAACATGAGTTCCACCGTCGACTTGTTTATCGATGTTTCCAATTTTAACTACGCGAAATTCTTGTAAATTTTTAGGTAAGCCAACTGCTAGCCTTGCAAGTTCGGGTTCTTCTAAAACAGCAGTTCTAGACATAGTTTCAATAGTGATAGGAAGGTCTTGATTGATAATTTCGTTGGATTCCTCGACATATAAACGCAACTTTTCAGGCGAGTAATCCTCCATAGAAAAATCCATCCTTGCCTTGTCCAATTCAATCTGATTACCTGTGATTTTAGCGTTAGCTCGGCGATATAATACATTCGAGAGCAGATGGCAAGCAGTGTGGTATCTCATGTATGTATATCGCCTTTCCCAATCGATTTCACACGATACCAGGTCTCCCTCTTTTAGTCCGGGTTTTTCTAATTCGTGACTGATTTCTCCGGAAAATTTACCTACATAGACTACCTTAAACTGCTCACCACTTTTGATAATATAGCCTTCATCCCAAGGCTGACCGCCACCTTTAGGATAGAAGGCGGTTTTATCAAGGACCACGTATTTATCGTCTTTCAC
>JAGXOB010000065.1 GCA_019894735.1 Promethearchaeota archaeon
GAATTATTGCATAATAAAAATAATAAACGAAACCAGAAGGCACCTTAGATTAAATATGGGGCAAGAAATTTTCATCATTTTAATGCCAACATTTTTATTAGGAATCCTACACACAACCATCCCTTGCGAAGATAAGGCCATCTTCTTTTTTTGGTCTTTTGGTATCGCAAAAACGCCTAAAAAGAGTATATATATACTAGCACTTTATGGGTTGGGATTAATTAGTGCTAACATGATCATTGCATCAATTACAGTATTTATTACACAAGTGCCTAGATTTGTCTTCCCTGCTTATATTCCTGACCCGTATATTATAAATTTTTTTGGAGCTTTTACTTCTATGTTTGCGGGTATATTTCTTTTATTCTTCATTACAAGAAGAGATTATATGCCCCATTCCAAGTATTCTAAGGATATTCCAAGTTTAGATTGGGAATTAAAAAAGACACCTTATTTCTTTGGGATCTTAGCGGGATTTGCACCTTGTATATTTGAATTAATTATATATTCGCAATCAGTTCAGTTATCTCTTGGGTATGGATTTATAGAAGGCTTTTTAGTGGTATTTTATTTTTCTCTGGGAACCTTCGTGGGATTATTTCCTCTTGCTCTTGCTAAACAAGGTAGTTCACTTATCGTGAAGACAAAAAAAGACAGAAGAAAAACGATTTTTTATATAATGATACTAATTATCATTGTTTTTAATACCGTGGTTATGTTACTCTCCTTTTTACGAATCTCAGTGTTTCCAGTTGAGGGTCTATAGCTCTTATGAACGCAACTAACAGTTTTTTGGATTTTAATCACAAAATTAAAAACCCATTAATAATTCATAAGAATCAATATTGGTCTCATAAAATAATTTATATCAGTATTTTCATATATATTATAAACAATTATTTCGTACATCGATGATGGAGAAAAGCGACTAATGGTTGATTGCAAATTCTGCGAAAACCAAAACATTTCCTTTACATGCGAAAAATGCAACTCGAGTTTTTGCATCCACCATATGGCAACTACGGAAAGTTGGCTTTGTAAGAAGCACGAGTTACACTATTCAAAAGCAAGTGCTGCTGAAAAATTTTATAAGTGCACTGTTATCGAAAATAGCAAATGCCCAGAGTGTGAATCCCTTCTAAGACTAGAAAGATTATCGTCTGGTCAATACTATTTAGAATGTACAGATAACACTTGTAGTTGGAATTCCTACTCAAAATCACCGGGTTTATTTTTTCCAACCAAAGAGCAACTAGCCAGAGAAGCAACAAAGTATAACTTAATCCAAGGATATAGGCTTAATTTGTGTCGTAGATCATTAAAAAGGATAATTGGAAAGGATGTATGTCCAAATTGTTTTTTAGAATTTCTAAAAAGAGCCTCGATTACTAACTTCGCAACGATTATTGAATCTTTTAATATATCTGCTCAACAGATGATAAAACTAACAAATCAATACATCGATGAAGATCGAATATACGGTATTGTTGATCAGAAGAACCAGATATTTTATTACATTTCTTATGAAATCCGGGAGAAAATCCTTTCAAAGATTCAAAATGAGGGAATTTTAAAAGTTGCTGACCTAGCTGTAATGCTCGATATGAGTTCTGAAGCAGCGATAAAAGTTATTTACAAACTCATCAGTCAATTCCAAATTAAAGGCTCATTTTCACAAACAAAACAATTCTATTATTCTCAAAAATATGTTACAGACCAATTGGTAGAAGAAATAAATAAAAAGGGAAGAATTTCACTAGGTCAACTTTCGGAAGTTTTTGATATACCCACAGAGTTGACAAAATCTTTTTGCGTTAATTTAATGCGATTAAATGCGATTAACGGCTTTTTTGCCGATCGTGGAAACGAAATTATCACTTCTGACAAAATTTACAAAGAAATAAAGGACTATTCTAAAGAAGTAGGTTTATTTGAATTATCTAACCTCGCAAAAAAACTTAAAATAGCAGTGGAATTAGCGAGAAAAAGCCTCCACGAACTAATAAAATCTGGAAAAGTTAAAGGCCTCTTTACTCAGCGTAGGGAATTTATGACCCGAAAATATCTAGAAACAAAAATAAAAGAAATTGCTAGAGCCTATAGAACAATGCCATTGAGAGAATTATCAAACCGATTGGGCGTCACCGAGTCAAGTATAGAGGAACACCTTGCTCAATTAATTAGTAATGGAGATATTGACGGTTATATCGACTTAGGAAAAAGAATGTTTACCGCATATAGTGTACCTCGCACTTCAACAGGATCACCTCGCGCAAAGCAAAAAAAGGCTGAACCTATTGAAGAAGGTAAAATAGAAGTTGTAAGGGACTACGATTTTGAAGGTGGGCAAGTACACATGAAAATAGCAGTTCGTAACCTGAGTCCTATGGCAATAAATAATGTCAAAGTAATTCTAGATGCTCCTTCAAGTTACAAACTTAAACAGCCGTTAGTTAGCATTCCCGTTATTGAAGCTAATAATAGTAGAGGAGTGGATTTTTATCTTGAGCCAAAACAATGCGGAATATCCAATGTTGGAGGCGATGTCATCTACAAGGATGCCCAAGGCACTAAACACACGCTTCATATACGGAAAAAAGAGATTCAAATAAAATGCCCCTTGGTTTGCACCTCGATGAGCACCATAGAGGACTGCCAAACTGCAATTCAAACGTTAGGAAATGATGCACGCGCATTCTTAATCGCTGATTTAGATCCAAGATTGGCGTTTAGAGCAGGAATCCGTACTTTGAAGAATTTTGATACCAGCGCTGTCACATCTCATGAAGGTTCTGACGCCAAGGGAAATTATGAAGCGGAAGCGTGGTTTTGTTCCGAAGCTAAAGTAACAGGGGGAAGAATAATTACAAGAGTCTATGTTTCCGAAACGAGTCAGTCATTAGAGGTAAGAGTGTGGTGTGGAAACCCTGGTCAGCTTACGGGATGGCTCGCAAAGATCATTGAGCTATTATTCGAACAGATAAACATAATCCGGAAGATTAAATCGGAAGAAAGAGAAAGAACAATTGATGTAATGGCTATTACTCAGAATCTTGCCGAAGTTTCAGATTATTGTATGTTAAGATGGAAAGCACAGAACATTCGTAATAAATTACACGATACTTTTGTAAGGTTGAGAAAAATTCTAGGAGATAACGAACCTATCTTAGGAAGAATTGAATTTTGGTTAACAGAATTGAATAAATATGGCAAAGACGATAAAATCAGCGATGAGCACGCGGATAAATTGGTTAATGATATAGAAAAATTCAATAACGTCATTAGTCGAGCCATTAAATTATAACTTTTTTTGTTGAAAATATTTATAAATGTAGTTATGAATTTATATTAGTAATAAGTAAAAAGAATTAAGTATGCAAATGAGTCCTATAATCAGTTTTTCCATTAATGAAAGTTTAAAGCAATTTATTAATAAACTTGTTTCCAAAAACCAATATGAAAATAAATCCAAGTTGATAAGGGATGCCTTATTGCGGCTAATGTCGGATATTGAGGTTTCTAATTTGGAAACTTATGGAGATATTGGCTCAGCTGCTAAAAGAATTGTTGGTAATTTGATAATCGTTGCTCCACACGATCCAAACGTACAGAGAAAATTAAATAAAATCGAGAATAAATATAGAGAGCAAGTGGTAAACAAAAATCAACACTTTCAAGGCGAATATCTTATTATATTTATGATATTTGAAGGAGAGATTCAAGAATTTCAGAATATCGTAGTAGAAATAAACGGAATTAAAGAATTAAAGAATTTTAGATACTTGATTATAAATTAAGTATTTGATCTTTTCATTTATTTTGATTCTTCTAGCATCGTTTAAAATTCATAAACATAAAATTAATTTTAATTCATTATTTAATTCTTATATCATCATTTTTAATTTGAAATTAAGAGTGAAATTAAGAGTGAATCAAGCAGAATCTGATATTTATAGAAAATTACAGCAGCATCTTGATACATTACCCATTGGTTATCCTGCTACAGAATCAGGGGTTGAAATAAGAATTTTAAAATTCTTATTTTCTCCAGAAGAAGCTGAAATTGCTTTGAATATGAGATTTATTCCTGAACCTATTAAAAATATCTACCGCCGCGTCAAGAAATTTGGGATAAATCTTGAACAATTAGAGGAGTTATTGGAAATTATGTTTATTAAGGGGGCAATTAGGAGAGTTGCATTAAGAATAGAAAATGGAACTGATGTGATTCTTTATCAGAATTCTCCTTTGGCAGTAGGTATGTTTGAATACCAAGTAACTCGAATTACCAAAGAATTTTTTGAAGATTTCGAACAATACATGGAAGAAGCTTTTAGAGATGAATTTACAAGTACTAAAATAAACCAGCTTCGGACTATTCCAGTTGAAAAAAGTATTTCTCCTAACCATAATGTTGCTAATTATGATGAATTGAGGAATATTTTTGAAGATGCTAAAGAAATCGCTGTATCACCATGTATATGTCACAAAGGAAATCAGCTTTTAAATAAATCGTGTAATTCTATGTCAGAGCGTTGTTTTACAGTCAATGGTTCTGCTTTAAACGCTGTTAATAGAGGATATGGTCATTTAATTACAAAAGATGAAGCTTTTTCTATTATAGAACAAGCACAAGGAGAGGGGTTAGTGATTCAACCTGGTAATTCTAAACAACCTTCTTATATTTGTTGTTGCTGTTCTTGTTGTGATTTATTAACCAACTTAAAAAAGATTGATCGTCCTTGGGAACTTATAACTTCAAACTATTACGCTGAAGTTGATTCTGATTTATGTATTGGATGTGAAACGTGTATTGAGAGATGTATAATGGATGCCATTCAAATTACAGATAATGTTGCAATTATAGAAGAACTATTATGCATAGGGTGCGGTAATTGTGTAGTTACCTGCCCCGAAAAAGCAATTAATCTCCAACAGAAAGAAACTGAATCAATTCCTCCTGAAACAACTCAAGATTTATTCTTAAATATTATGAGTAAAAGAGCAGAATTAAGAAGAAAGGATAAAGGAATAGAATAAATGCAAAATAAGTGGTCATAATGGGAAAAAATAAATATGGTAAAGGGTATGAAAGTAAAGGAACTTCTTCGAAAGATTCAAAATCAGGAGGAGCTCCTATTCATAGTGGAAAAATTAAAGCATCTCATATTTTAGTTGATAAATATAACAAAGCCCAAGAAATATACGAAGATGTGCAGGCGGGAGAAAATTTTGAAGATTTAGCACGCCAATTTTCCACTTGTTCGAGTAAAAAGAGAGGAGGAAACCTCGGAGATTTCTCTAAAGGTGATATGGTCTCGGAATTTTGGAACGCTTGTACTAAATTAAAAATCGGCGAAATCTCCCAACCGGTTAAATCTAAGTTTGGATATCATGTCATTAAAAGAACGGGATGAAAATAAATGAAGTGCCCTGCAGGTTTATCGATATTTTAAATAATTATTGTAAAGTGTTTTTGAAGTTAGCTTATAAAGCCAATGAGAATTTAAAACAAATTACACAACATAAAAGCTATTCTGATTATATAAGCAAAATTTTAGAAAAGAATAAATAGCCCAGCACGGATTTCCGATACACGAGAACTTCGTTAATTTTTCGAACCGTGGTCACGGGGTTCAGGGCCCCAGATGCTTGACCGCTACACCACTGGGCTTTAAAATGATATATTATTAATAAATTATAGTTAGTATTTTCTAAAAAATCTTATTCTTTTAAAATAAGGCTAATCCATAAAGTCTACCAGTAGGTGAGATTTTATAGTGCAAATAAAAAATATCTCTGAATAGAGATAGATTTTTATTATAGTGTCACCTTATGATTTATTGGATTACACTAGCATTATTGCAAGGAGGATTCTAAAAAAAATTCTTGTTTTTATTAATACTTTTCTAACTGAGAGTATTAAACCCCGTGACTGAAAAAAACAAAACCCCGTTATGTAAACTAAAAAAATTGATCCTTCAGTGTAATCCTTTTTTATAAAAATCATATTGCTTTTGTTGTTGAATTTACATAAGGTATAAGCATGATAAAGATAAATTCCTATACGATTAACATATCTGCTTAAATGTTTGACATAGAAATGAGTGATTGGAATTTTTTCAACTTATTTAGCAAAGATTCCACTATAATGAAATCCTCAACACGATTAATAAAGTAATAATAAAGTGAGAGTAATTATTGATAGACTTATTCTTCGTATAGATAAACTTTATTTTTGCCTATATTAAATCTAATGAATAAAACACAATTGATTGTGGTTGTCGTTACTCCGTTTTTAGTTTTGTGAAAACCTCGTTAAAGTATTTATCGCTCATTCCAGCGATATAATCGCGAACAATTAAAACTAAATTATTTTGTTCTTTATTTGGTTTGTAATAAGTGGAAAATCTCTCATCGTCTATGTATTCTATGTGATCTCTAAAAATGGGGGCGTTTATTCTCTCACTTTCTAAATCTTTTAATGATCTTTCGAAAATCTGTTCAAACTGTTGAGTTAGATTTTCAATGTACGAAATTTTAGAATTCTGGGTTTTATACATATCTCTGCGGCTGTATATCTTGTCATAGTTAAATTTTTTTAATTCTTTGAAAGCTTCAAATATAGGCTCGCTATACCCGATTTTATCGCTATGTAAACTAGCATTCAATAAATCCATTATCAGCGTTTTCATTATTTTCCGATTAGTATCCCCAAGTACATCTCTGCAACTTTCTGGTATATCTGTTCTTTTTATTAACTTTAATAGTATTGCGTCTTCAATATCTCTACCAATATAAGCAATAGAATCTGCAAATCTTACAGCTATAGCTTCAAATGACATAGGGATTCTTTTAATCTCATTTGTGTTAAAGCTTTCATTATATTCTGCAAAGTGATCGTCCCACGTTTTTCCATTTATCGATAGGGGTTTTAATTCTCTCTCGTTAACCTCACCATCGTGACAGAGAACACCATCCAATACTTGTAGAGTTAAGTTTAAACCTTCTGCGGGTTTATCAGGAAATCTCTTTTCAAGATATGTTAACCAGCGCACACCTTGTGCGTTATGATTAAAAACACCTAAATTATATTTTAAACTTATATCATTTAATATAGCCTCACCTAAGTGTCCAAATGGGGAATGTCCTACGTCGTGACTTAGAGCTATTGCTTCAATTAAATCGGTATTAAATTTTAGAATTCTTCCTATTTGACGGGCAATCCTAGATACTAAAATAACATGTAGCGAACGATGGGTAATGTTTGCATTGTTAATCCCAAAAAAAACTTGAGTTTTATCTATATAGCGCGCATATGCTTTGCTATGGACGATCCGATCTACATCTCTAAAAAAAGAAGGTCTAATATCTAAGTTAGATTCATCATCTTCTTCATAATATCTTACTGCTTGAGAATCGGATATGGCTTTATCTCCAATATCAGAATCTCTTCTCATATGTAAAGTATAAATTTTAAGATTTTTAGGATCCACGCAACAAATCACTTGTATTTGAATAGAAATATTATGAATACTTTATACATTTCCAAATTTAATTAACACCGCATCGTGAGGACATTTTTCCTTACACTCCAGGCAGAAGTTACATTCACCCTTTCCTGTAAAGAATTCAAACGGCTCGTCTAGTATTCTTATTTGTTTTGGGCACACTTCTTCACAAATGCCACATTCCGACCTACCTACACATTTAACAGGGTTTCTAGCTAATTTTAAAAATGAATATTCGGTGACTGCTGAAGAAACTGCGGCAAATGGACAAATATATCTACAGTAAATACGAGGATACCAGAATGATAGAACTATGACTAAAGAATAAAAAATCAAGATGACCCAACCTCCAAATTCTAATGCGTCAAATTGTACTGGTAAGAAAACATTTTGAAATACATAAGGGATAAATACAAAAATAAATTCCGATAAAGAGAAAAAACCTATTGGTTGTTGAGCAAAATCACCTAACTGCGTCTTAAAATCGATGTAAAACAATTGATTTGCATTCCTTGTAATACCTAGGGGAAAAATAATAATTATAGTTATGATTATTATGATGTACTTTATGTTGAGAAGACTTTTATGCGTTGAAATCTTGAACTTTCTTTTTTTAGTAGGTACCGCAGCACACACATCTTGAATTGAACCAATCGGACATATCCAACCACAGAATACCCGATTTGAAAACAATAAAACTAAAATTAATACAGCTAGAAGAAAAAATGGAAAGGCACCTTCCGCCATTGAAAAGAAAATGTATTCTAAAATACCTGCTCCATTTGAAATAGGATTTCTTGGAGAGTTTTGAATGGGTAATATTTTAATGATTCCTTCTAAACTTATAAGATTAATAGGTAAAATTGTTTCAAGAATAACGTAATTTATAAGTAAAAACGCAAATATCTGAATTACTCTACGACTGATTTTAATAGAATTTTCTCTTACCTTTAATCTTTTAAATCTCAAAGATATCACTTGTTAAATTTTAAATTAATAAATAATTGCTGGTTAAAAAAATTGATCTTCTCAAAAGGAAATCGTTAAGGGAGAAATAAAAAAAAATGTGAAGTTAGTATTCTTACGCTTTATTAATTTTACTGAAAGATTTTTTGTATTCTTCTGGATTTCCACCAGCAGTAATGTAATCAATGTATACCTTCAAACTCTTTAAAAATAAATTTCCAGCCATCTCCATGATTTCTTTTTGGTCATCTAACTCAAATTCAGCCCAGAGAGTAACCAAGGTTGTATCACCTTGAGGTTCGAATATATATCCTATTTTTTGCATAGGGCTTCCCTCTTGAGTGGATGTCATCTTTTCATAGGGAATATTCTCAACTTCTGTATTTGTTATATCTCCAACGTTCGTTTTTAAAAAATATTTTTTAGATTCAAGTTGAGTACATTCAGTTACAATAATATTCCATCTCGGTAAAGTTAGGTAATCATTTAATATCTCGTAGACTGTTTCCACAGGTGATGGTATCTCTTTTTTAATTTCAATTATTGGCATAAAATCATCTCTATTGAAATTAAATTATCTTTAATCTATACTTAAAATTTATTAAAAATTTTAATTAAATGGCATTCCAACTATTGTATTGATCAATTTGAGAAAATGAAAGTAAGAAGTAAGAGAAATAAAAATATCTATTTTAAGAGTATAGTTTCTCTATTTTTTGGACTTTTAGTTGCTTTTCTTAATTTTTTGTGAATCATTGTTGATAAACTGACGCATTTGCTTTCTTCTCCATGGTTAGTTATAACTAGTTTTGGTTTGGGCTGAATTCTACGGAGGAACTGAGAAATTTGACTACGAGATGAATGACCACTGAATCCTTCCAATGTGAACACATTTAAGTTTAATCTTACGAGCTGGGTTCTTCCTTTTGCGTTTGTGTATTGGATTTCGCGAAATCCACGCTGAATGCGGCTTCCTAGCGTACCATTCACTTGATAAGAGACGAATATTAATGAATTGTTCTTGTCTTCTGCTAATGCTTTTAAATACTGTACTGATGGACCACCAATTAACATACCGCTCGTCGCTAAAATTATACAAGGTCCACCCATGATAACATCGTTTCTTTCATCATTACCTGAAACAGTAGTAAAGAATTCACTCAAAAATGGGTTTTTCCCTTGATGTAAAATCTTTTCTCTTAAATCAGAACTAAGGAAGTCTGGATTTGCGGTGTGTATCGCAGTTGCTTCTGAGATTAAACCATCCAGAAAAACAGGAACTTGATCAATGATGCCCTTCGAGATGAGTTCTTCCAAGACAATTATTAACTCTTGTGCTCTACCTACTGCTAAAACGGGTATCAGTATTTTACCTCCACGTCTAATCGTTGAGGTTAAAATTTGTTTGAGTTCTCGCTCGGAATCTTGCCTGCTAGGAATTCGATCTTGGGGTCCGCCATAAGTAGACTCTACAAGCAGAGCTTCAACTCTAGGGAATTTTACAGCCGCTTTTTCGAGTAACCGCGTTTTTTGATACTTCATATCACCTGTGTAAATAAAGTTGAATCCACCTTTTCCAAAATGTAGATGAATAAGCGAAGAGCCTAGTATGTGCCCGGAATTGTGAAGAGTCAATTTAATATCTGGAGCGATATCCGTAACTTTCCCCCACGAAAGAGGTATCGTATGAAGTACTGTATTCTTTACATCCCTTTTTGAATAGGGCATTGGAACGCCCTCTTTTTCACATATCTGGACGAAATCCAGTTGTAGCATGGTTGCAATATTACGAGTAGGAAGAGTACAATATACTGGGCCTCTATACCCATACTTAAATAAATATGGAACCATCCCACAATGATCCAAGTGAGCGTGAGATATAATAACGGCGTCTAAATCTCTTATTGAGAATTCAGGAACATCAAAATATGGAAACTGATCATTCTTGTTTCCAACATTCAAACCAACATCCAACAGGATATTACTGTCTCTTGTTTGCATTAAAATACATGACCTACCTACCTCCCTAAAGCCTCCTAATGCAGTTAACCGTATGTCTAACTCGCTAAAAAGAGCAGGTCTGTGAATTCTCTTTCCAATATTAAGAAGAATGTCTTTTTGATTCTGTCGTTCTTTTTTTAACATTTGTCTAATCAAACTAATGGTTCTTGAAGCTAATGGAGGGGTTCTAATGGTCTTTGGTTGCCAAAAAGTATTCAATCTAATTTCTTTTAAATTTACTCCTTTTTTGCCAATAACTAATCCAGGCTTACCGGATTCTATAATGACCTCGCCACGAGTATGATCAAACTCAATCTCTGAAATTTCGGCGTCTTCACTGATTAAATTTCGAATGTAGTCTTCTGTTTCAGATGGATCTTTCCGTTTTTCTACATTCCAGCGAAAAACCACCCTTTTCCTCATAGATTTTGCGAGATCTTTCAACACGTCTGAATTTTCAATTGATTCTAGATTAGAATTTTCAGAGTAAACCGCTATTTCAGGGCCTTCAAACTCTATTTTTTTTACCTCTATCTCAGGAGGGAGATATTTGATAATTTCTTCTTTAATTCTTTGTAATTCGCTCTCAAAACTCATATATAGTCAATTCTCTTTGTAATTCTATTTTATTATCTTGATATAAAAGCAAATACTCTAACTTGTCGTGAAATAATCTGATTTTCAGATTTAATTAATTGTAATAATCTAATTACAATCTCCTTTAAAATTATATACGTAGTTATTATAGTTCTTTAAATGATGGTTTTAAACAAATAGAATAATTCTTAGATATTAATACTAATACCAGAGATTAAATTTAAGAATTAATTAATTCTAATTTCTATATAATATATAAATTAATCAAATAAAAACATTTTCATTATAGAATGTGTTAAAATGCATACCTAATGATTAATTTCATAGAATAATTTAATAAATAAGAGATAGAAATAGCATTGTCAAAAATAAAGATTGGTGCGGTTGCGAGTGGTTCTGGTTCAAATTTTGAAGCTATATTGCTTTCTTGTGAAGAGGGTATTTTAAAAAATAAGGCAAGTGTGGAGGTTCTTATTTGTAACAAGACTGGGGCTTTTTGCATCGAAAGGGCAAAAAACCATAATGTACCCTACGAGTTAATTGAATCGGATAAGTTTCTTCACCTTCCGAGGGAGGAATTCGATGATAAGATGATAGAAGTATTTAACAAATTTAATTGTGACTTAATCGTTTTAGTAGGGTACATGAGATTGGCCAGCAAAAAATTTATTAGCGCTTTCAATGGGAACGTTATGAATATCCATCCAGCTCTGTTGCCCGCATTTAAAGGATTACACGCACATAGGGATGTCATAGAATACGGAGTAAAAATCTCCGGATGCACTGTTCATTTTGTTGATGCAGAGTCGGATCATGGACCAATTATTATTCAAAAATGTGTCCCTGTATATGATACAGACACTGAAGCTACTTTAGGACCACGCGTATTAGAATGGGAGCACAGGATCTTCCCAAAAGCAATAGAATTGTTCTGTGATAAAAAACTGACAGTGAATGGAAGGCTTGTTGTGATAGATGGCGATATTAACTTATAATAGTAATTGATTAATCATGCGGGAAATGATTTCAATCAAATGAAAACTCTGACCCGAACTGAAAGTGCGGCGTTATGCTAAACTTAATGAAGAAGATCTTGAGTAATGAGAGTCATTTCCCGCTCCTTACAATTCGAAATAAGTTCTTTCCTACAACTTTCTACCATATCTAGATTATGATCCTGAGTATCAAGAAATTATTGACTCAGTCGCAGTTAATCAACTTTTTAGTATCACATGTATATTCAGATATTTAAGAAGAGGATAGAAGAATAATTGATTTAACAGAATTAATAAAGATGTTTCCTCTCGTCTCACCGTATTTGCACATAGATGGAGAAGTGTAAAATTATAAAAGAAATATTAACAAATTAAAATGGGAAATGATTTTCCCACCTATCATTCTTTATCGATAATCCTTAAATTTTAATCAAATCAATCATGGTTAAATAATATATTTTTAACATTTTACAAGAGAAAAAAGTAAAAATGCCTCGTAGAAAGGAGATCTCAGAAATTCTGAACATGATGGAAAAAACTGAGAATATTAGAAACATTGGTTTTGTCGGACATATTGATCATGGTAAAACTACGCTTTCAGACTCGCTTTTAAGCGAAGCAGGGTTATTGTCGCCGGATTTAGCTGGTGAAGCGCGTGCTTTAGA
>JAGXOB010000066.1 GCA_019894735.1 Promethearchaeota archaeon
CATAGATTATTAAAAGTTATTTCTTTTTCTGCAAGAAAATAGGCTGCAACGCTAATATCTTGTTTTGTATCATTATTATATTTAAACATGAATCTTCAATGGTATAATAGATACTTTTAGTAAAAAACCTAATTATTGAAAACAACAAATTCTAAATTGAATTTATCCTAAAAGAAAATGAGAAGAACTTTATAAAAATAGATAAGGTAATGATTAATCGGGTGTTAATTCGTCCAGATCACTTAAATCCAGACCTGAATCTAGTGTTTCAGGAATGTCAGACAAAAATTCGTCTAAAATTTCTTTTAACTCATCACCAGAACGCTTTAAAATTAATCTAATCAATCCAATATTAATATCTGGATCTGAAATGAGGGTGAGTACGCCTTTTGGACCACAGCTTGAGGCAAAAATCTTCCCTCCGGTGAATTCCGATGTTACTATTTCTAAGTCGCCAAGTTCCAAGTTTTTTCCTTGTTCCTCACTTGCACAGAAAACTGCTGATGCAATTGCGCCAATGCCGTCGACATCAGCTGGGAAGTAGGAAAATTTAGAAACGCTTGCTATAGTCAATCCCGTTCGGTCAACCAAAATAACTTTTTTGATTCCGCTTTCGGATTTTATTATCTTAGATAGAATATTATCAAAACTTTTTGTATCAATCGACAATTCTTACACCACTCTTGTTAAAATAACCTATAGTATTATATTAGATTTTTAGATTTAAAATTGTTATTATTATTAAAAAAGTATATATATATAAAAATATGCTTTTCCTTACATTTCAATATAAGCGAGGGAGAACTAAGATAAGTTTTTTTTCTAAAGTTTTGTAAAGTCTGTACTAATAATTATTCTAGAAGATTCTTCTCTTTTACGATTTTTCTGTAGTGATCTCTCTCTCTTCTTAATACTTTTATTTCCTTTTTAAGATCAAACATTTGTTCTTGAAAAGTATTTTTCTCTTTTTCCTTTGTTGAGACATTTGCTTTAGTATTTTTTACTTCTAGTTTTAAGCTTGTAATAGAATCGATATGGACTGTAATTTGACTTTTTAATTTATCTATATCGTTTATGAGACTTCTATTAGCTTTTTCTAACTTATCAAGCTCACTATTTAAGCCAAGATTAATATTTTTCAGATCTTCTTTTTCTTGAAGCATCTTTTCAGCTTCGTCTTCTACCTCTTCTACTCCGGTTAATTTCGTTGAAAGAGCTTCGATTTTTCTCTCTTTCTCTTTTAAGAAATCGTCTCTTTCTGTTATTTCCTGCTTTAGAATTTTTATGTCATCCATCAATTTCGCGTTATTCTGATTTAGATCGGCCATTTGTTGACTCCATTTCTCCAATTTTATATATTGCTCGCTAATTTCTTCCTTGCAAGACTGAATCTCTTCCGATATTTTTATATTTTCTGACACAAGTTCTGTGTATTTTCTCGTTAATTCTCTTATTTTGTTCTTTTTTTCATCTAAAAGATCTTGAAGTTCAGTATTTTTTGCCTTTAATTCTGTTTCTTCCTTTAACAACTTTGTTTGAATTTCTTCACTCTTCTTTTCTTCCACGCTATCGAGTTCTTCTTCTTGTTTTTCTTCTTTTGCCACCTTTTTATCATCTAAATTAGCAGCAGCAGTTATTACACTTGATTCGCCTTCTATGATCTCCTCCCAATATGGTAGTAATTCTTCTGCTTTTAACATTTCATAATATTGCCCTAAGATATCGTCGAAATTTAGGGCTTCTCTCTTAGGTAATAATTCGTGGGCTACCCTTCTCATCCTCCCTTCAAATTCATTAGAAAGAATCTCATCTTGAGACAAAAAGATACTAACAGCAAAATTGGGATTTCCTACATAATGTCTGAATGAGAAACCTGAATAAAAACTAGCTACACTAACATCATCTTCGAGCATCATTTCAACGTAATTTGGTTCCATTTTTTTTTTCATGTGATGCTCAACTAAACCTTTTAAGGTTTCCGGTGTTACTCCTAGAAACTCACATATGTTACTTGGAAATTGGGTGTCTATGCGTGTTTTTGAATATTTTTCAAATCCTAAAATTATTATACCTTTCACTTTTTCGCAACTTACTAAATTAATTGTGAGGAACCAAACAGTTCCATAACAAATTATTCGATGTAATAATTAATAATTTTTTAAACTTTATCTATTTTACAAACAATTAGATCGAAATTAATATTAGACTTTTATCTTTAGCTATATTAATTAATAGAGAACTATGGTAAGTCTCTCTCATTTTAATAAAGTTTAATAAATTTGAGTCAAACAGTCAATTACTTGCTTTTCTTCCATAGCTAAGTAGTTCTGTTTAAGAATTAATGAAAAAAACTTCCTATCTCTTGGATTAAAATATTTATATCCAAATTTATTCCAGGAAATCTCCTTGGTAAATGGTGCAAATAAGGTTATTCGGTCTTTTACAAGTTTTGTTAATATAATCAGAACTTCTTCTTGAGTTGCGCGTTTTAAAGTATACAATAATACATCATCGTTAAATTCGTTCCATGTTTCTTTGAATTGAATACAAAATTTCTTAATGTCGATTTTATTCTCTACAATCAATTTGGCCAAACCTTTAATAGTTGTTTCGAAAGAATTTATATCTTGATTCATAGGGGTTGATATTATCGTGGTTGGTAAAGTTGGACCGTCTCTTCTAGCCTGCGGTAAATTATACTCAGGTAAAATTTTAATCTGGTTTAACCCCATTATATTTCTAACATCATTAAGAGTTCCGCCTGTATCAAAAAATCGTTTATTAATGATATATTTCAGAAGCTTTTGAGCGTGAACGTCTCCAAAATAAGGGTAATCTGAAGCGTATAAAAGATATTCTGACCAATCTCGATTATCAACTTTTATCTTGTTTTGGGATTTGAACCAACTTCGAAAATCCTCAAAAAAGTTACCCGCACCCTCCCCATGAAGCATAGATAAATCTCCATATGTGTTAGGCTGCACTAAGGCGTTATAAACTTCGTGATCTCCAATATTTCCCTGAGCGAAATGAGCGATTATAACTTTTAAGTGAGGCAATAAATCGGGATATTGTTGAGCCAGTAATGATCTCGTTGATTTTATTAATTCTGCTATGTCTAATATTGAACCTCTTCCCCGCGTATCGAAAATTACTGGTAAAGAATAACTTGCTGCTTCAATCAACACATCTTGTGGTTTTCCGGATTTTATATCGTCAATCCATCTTTCTGAACGAGGGTGTAATTTTAATCCCCTGAGACCTAGTTCTTCTCGAGCATAGCCTACTTCCTTTATTGCTTTTTCGCCTTGCATAGGATCACAACGCCCATATCCAATAAGTTTCATAGAAAAAGGGAATCGAGTAGTAAATCTTGAAACATTAATATTGCTTGCTCTGTATCGTGCTTCTGGATGTTTGTCTCTAAACACATCTTGAAAGGGAAAAACGACACCTTGGTCAATAAAAGAATAGAATTTTGATTTTTCTTTTAAATCTGAATACCTTTTTCCAAGTGATTTTAAAGCGACATATAATTTATCAGTAAAAGGGTATTGATTGAAAGACCAACTGATTTTTGTAAATTTTCCAGCCATTGTAGTTGAAAATGATTGTTCTCCAGTTGCTTCCCAATCTGTTTTTAATCTCCCTTGTACGTTCCCCCAAAAATCAAATGTTCCTGTGCCAGGTGCTAAAGGATTCATCATAGTTGCTCCATCAACGTCTTCACCTAAATGTGAGTGGGAATCTATTACGATTATATTCTCAATTCGAGTTTTTCCATCTTGTTCTATAGTTGCAGTTAGCATTCTCTATATCATCTTTAATTTAATTTTTTCTAATATTTCTTAATCACGCATCTCTTTTGGGAGAGTTAAAACTCCAGTTAAAGGATTATTGATAGGATCCTTACAATATTCTATAGTAAAGTAAATTAAATCATAAAGTATGTTGGGATTTTCGTTGTTATCTAATTTATATTGATATAGGCTTAATTGATATTCTGCTTCGGTTATAGGAGGTTCGGCGTAACTTACACTTCCAAACACAGATTGAAGAATTGGTTTCAAAAATGGAGAATAGAGAAAACCTAATTCTTTCAAGACATCCTTCAAATAAAAGAACATTCGTTGGCATGCCTGCATCATATATCTTACAGGTTGATTTTCTGGTCCCAAATATTGTTCCGCAAATTCAGGATCGTATTTTGCAAGATGCTCTCGAGTAAGGTTTTGAGGTCGGAACAAAGAAATTAATCCTCTCTCAATGGATGTCTTTCTATTGTAAGCTATTGTTTCACTACCGGCATCGGGTACCCAAACTCCTTTCTCTAACAATTTTCGAGCTTTATAACACATAGCCTCTAATAATAGTGCGATTCCAATTCGACGACATATTGATATTTGCGCGTCTGATATACGGATCTCAATCGTTCCCCAATCTGTATAGGGGAACACGTCTTGGAAGCGCCCATCTTCCAAACTTGCCTTTTGAATAACCTGAAGGAAATAATTCATAGTTTCTTCGTCATATGCTGTGATATAAGGAATATAATGCTTAGGATCGTTGTTACTCAGCATTGTAGTATTATTTTTTAACCTTAAAGAGCGAACGCAGTTAGGGGCAGTGATCCTATTATTAACTATCTTGACAACATCTGTTGGCTTATTGTTTAAAATAGGTGAATTACAGGTAAGAGAAATTATGTGTGGAATAAAATTTCTTATCATACAATAAGCTTGTACTTTTTCCAAATCGTTTTTGAACGAACCAATATGTGAGTGGTCGGCCATTGTCAACCCGCGCATGTACTCCTTAGAAGCTGGATTTATGGCAGAGGCAATGATATGTAAATCGTTAGGTAAGGTTGTTTTCGCTAGTAAAAACAAGGTACTTGCCCAATATGCCAATTCTTCAGCATATTCGCATGGCGGGGTAACTAACTCCAAGATATATGTGACAGCGGTAACATTACCATCTCGAGCAAATGTATCTATGTCTACCTCAGCGCCATTGGGTAATTGATATCGGATATCCATGGCATATCCCTTCTCAATATCATCCCTACCATATGGTCGTGCTGTCACCTTTTGCCTAATATAGTCTGGAACAGGTAAGAAATCAGCTCTACCGTCGTATAAAACCTGATCCATGATCTTAATGGCATCTTTTACAATTTCCTTCATTCGAAAGACCATTTCATCACCAGGAGGGTAATCACCATTGTCATCTGCTATAATTAACTCCATTTCTATTCCATGTGTGAATGGTAATATCGTCCAATGCTCTACATCCGCTAAGATCTCCCCCCACGCTCTTTCTGGAATTAACACTTCTCTATAATCAGTTCCAAGAAACAATTTATCCGAAGATCTATCTATAGGGTTACCTAAAGACACTCCGGGTGAAAGTCCAGTTCCCTTTGCTGCTTTAGGCTCCTTAACTTTTTCCTGTCCCATTAATTGAGAAAAATTATTATAATCTCCTTCGCTAGCTTCTTTTTTCTTCTTTTTTTTATCCTTTGCCATAAAATTCTTCACTTAAAATTTTTTTAGATTAAATTAATGATTGTACAAAAGTTTTGAATATATCATAATCGTTAATAAATTCATACGAGAGAACCAAATTAACTATATTGAAATTACTACCATAAAATATATTACTTAGGCTCTCAACCGTTTTTCCCCCTTTAAAGAGATCGTCATCTATTATCACATCAACATGATCTCCAAGAGCTTTTACAATTTTCGATTGAATTCTATTTACTTCATCAGTCATAGACGAGAGAATAACGGTTGGTTTTCCTAAGTAGGGGATAAAATCTAAATTGAAAACTGTAACTCGATTCTTAATGCTTTCAGGTTGGAAGAATTTTTTTAACGTGGTTTGTATAATTTTTAATTCTCCCTGGTTGTGATTGCTATTAGAAGGAAAAATGTAATACGAGATAGAATTTTTTGAATTATAGTTTAATTCTGAATAAACTCTATCTATGATAGGAAATATGCTAAAGTCAAAATTAAATAGTGATATGAGAGCAATTGTGAAATTGAAATTCCCACTTAGGATATTATTACTTGCGTTTCCTCCTATGAGAGAGAACTCCTTTACTTCTCTAGTAATTTGTGAAGCATATGTATTTAGAAGAAAGAATTGAGAGAACGCCCCAATAGGTTCTACTTTTGATTGCTTTTGATCAACCATTTTATAAATTTCGTTGAATAAGTCCTTGGCTATAGTTTTTTTAAGCTCTACTGAGCTCAATCCTCCTATTACTTTATCTGCCGCCTCGGGGCAATCTAATTCTGCTAAAATACATATAGTTTCTTTAAAGTATTCATAAGCCGGATTGCGATAATTTTGATCTGATACGTTAATTTTATCAGACTTGAGAATAATCTCATCAATTTGTTTAATGATAGTAAGAATTTGCGAGTTATCATTAGTCTCGTGTAATTTCTTAATAATATTAAATAAAACCTTAATTTTAACTGTCTCGTCTTTAATAAGCTCTGTAAACTTGAGAGCTAAACCGGTTTCTTTCTCAAGGGACTTAAAAATAACATCAAAAATAGCAGTTTCCTTTAATGAATCTTCGTTGATAAACGAAATAATTTTACTTACTTTATCGGGATCAATAATTACATAATCAAGCGCAATACATTTTGTGATTTGATTCTTTTTATTTTGATCATTTAATTTTTCAACAACTTGTAAGCTACTCTCGAGATTAAGAGTTGCGTTAGCTCTAATTAGGTTATAATATAATTCTATTTTTTCACTCTCATTAGTTAACTTCAATGAGCTTTCTAATGCTTTGTAAAACTCCCCATTCGACAGATATGATTTTGCGAGTATCCTTATATTTGATTCAACCTCGGCCCTAGAGACATTGGGAGATTGACCGTTATTTTTTGGCTCTGCAGAGCCCGTTGTAGCGTCTTTAATTTGGTTTTCAATTTTCTTAATCCCGTTCTTGTCTGATGCGATTACATAATCTTTTGGATTAAAGCTATCACTTTTAACGGTATGGAGAAACTGCTTATCTTTTAATATTTGGCGAATTCTACTCGAGGAAATTTTATCCCTAATCTGTTGAACTTTTACCGTGATTTCGACTAACTTCATCCAATAGGCGTTTACCGTTAATTTACCAAACCCGTTTGTTGTAGGTTTCAACTGTAAATCGATGTACTTAGTTTCTCCCGAATTGAAGAGAATTTCATCTAAAAATTCAATTGGTTTAACATCGATGTCGAGGTTTTCTCCTTCAAATACGAATTTAAAATGCTCTTCTTTTGTAGATTGGTTAGTAACTTGGAAGGAAACAGCGTTATCAATGTCTGGAATTAAAAGGTTCTGAGGAAATTTAGTTACACTAATCGATATTACATGATTCGGATCTGCGTTAGACATAATTGAAAAGATGTTTGGTTTTAGTAGTATATTTAATTGCGCAAAATAGATATTATTTTTGATTTATTAGAGCGTAAAAAATGTGAAAAAGTGCTATATTACCTTAATATCATCAATATAAAACTTATTGATTTTAAATATTTACTAATAAATAAGTTCACTTCCCCTTTCTTCTATTTCTATTTGCGTAATCTTGGATATCTTCAATTACCATTTCTTTGCTATAGTCTGGCCATAAATCAGTTCGAAATTTAAATTCAGCGTAGGAAGCGTCCCACAATAAGAACCCTGAAATCCTTGCTCCATCATTCATTCCTGTTCTTATGATATAATCGACTTCAGGAAAATCTCGAGTATATAGATGATTTTTAATAACATCTCTATTAACATCTTCTACCTTAACACCATTCTTGATAATCTCTTTTACAGCATCTACGATCTCTTCTTGTCCATCATACATTATACACAAGTTAATAAAATTCTGATCGTTTTCTTTAGTAAATTCGATTAATTCATTAATCTTTATTCTAACGTCTTTTGGTAATAAATATACTCTCCCAATTACATTAAAATTAACTTTCTCTTCTTTAACAGTTGCTTCCTTTACCACGGCATCAACTGCGTCTAAAATTATGCCAAAAATATACTTAATCTCTTCTTGGCTTCTTTTTTTTAAATTCTCAAGCGATAACGCATAGATACTTAAATAATGAATCCCGGCTTCAAAAAAATCAAACAACCTCTCTTTTAAATTCTGATATCCAATAAGATGGCCCACATTTGCACCAAACAGATTTTTCTTTGCCCAACGGCGGTTAACGTTTAAAAGTGGTAATCACTTTTAAGTTCCGTCCAAAATTAATCCAATATGTTTAGGCAATCTGTTTTCCGTTATGTTTTTTTGTTCATCCAAACTGATGTGACTCTTTAAGAGATTTTTCCGATTTTTCCGATTCTTATAATTATAATTATAGTAAATTACATATTATAATTTTGATTTCTAAATCTCGTCGTCGAAATATTCGCTATGCTCTTTGGGTTAAATTAATTTATTTATATAAATTAAGAAATAATTAGAAAATCTTTAATTCAAAATTAATAAAAGACTAGTAATTTGAATTAATATTCTTAATTTTAAAAAATACCAATCCGAGTATGAACTGTTGAAAGTAGTAAACAACGAGGAATTTTTAAATAACCACCTTACTTAGTATGTATAACATTTAACTAGATATATAGAAGATTATTTTAGCAAATCAAGATTTTATAAAATAATCGAAATAGGTTATCAAATATAAAAAACAATAATATTATCTAATTTGATTTACATAGAATATTGAGAAATTCAGAGAGAATAGCTTATGATTGGCAACGAGTATTTGTTTGGTGACGTCGGTATCGATAGTGTTGGTTTTTACGCACCAAAGTTCTACATAAAATTAGACGACTTAGCTCTACAGCGGAATATTGATCCGGGGAAATATAATAAAGGATTGATGGTTCACGAGATGAGAGTGCCTGAAGTTAACGAGGATATCATTTCGTTAGGATTGAAAGCGGGGTATCAAGCGTTATTGAAAGGCGGAATATCTCCCAAGGAGATTGATGCGTTATTCGTGGGAACCGAAACTATTACCTATGCAGTGAAGTCGGTTTCGAACATCTTCGCAGAGCTGTTAGAGATTTCGCCGAATGCTTTGACGATGGATTCGTATAACGCTTGCGCTGGTGGCACGCTAGCCCTTTTAAATGCTATAGCTTTAGTAGAGAAAGAAATAATAAAAAAAGCACTTGTCATAAGCGCGGACATATCGTCCTATCACTTGGGTTCTCCAAGTGAAGCAACTCAAGGCTCAGGAGCGGTTGCATTAGTAATTTCAAAGAACCCTAGGGTTGCCTCTTTCAGTGAGAAGTTCGGTAAAGTATCGGGAAATGTTGATGATTTTTTCCGCGCCGCTAACGAAAAACACGCTAAAGCCTTTGGTCACTATTCAGTAAAAACATATCTCGATTTCCAATTAAAGGCTTACGATGATTTAGTTAGCCATATTGGAGATTTTCACGCGGATTATTATACTTTCCACGCCCCATTCTCAAAATTACCAATTAAATGCATGCAAGAGATAATTCAAAAACGATGGGTAAGACATATTACTGATCTTCCAAAAATAAATATGAATCAAATTAAATCTTCCATACTTAAAAAGCTCGATGCTTTTATGCACGACATCACAGTGTTACCTGAATGGTTGTATTTGAAGTTAAAGGAGAGAGGGTATTCATCGGAAACGTTAGAAAATATCTCGTATAAACTTATAGGAAATTTCACAGAAAAAGTGCTTCCACAGTTAAGAGTTCCTTCTCATTTTGGAAATATGTATAATGCTTCCATTTGGGCCCAAATTATATACATTCTTGAGAATTACGCGCGAGTAAACGATACTATTTACTTTGGTTCATATGGTTCTGGCGCAACATGCATCTCTGGATTATTGAAAGTCAAAGATACTTTCAAAAATGTTGTTGATAAAAGCCCTCAAATCAACGATTTTATCAATAATAAGGAACTCAAGACTATTAATGAATACGAGCAGATTAAGTCAGGTGAATTCTCACCGAAAACAGTTTTAGGAAAAATTGTTGAACACGAAAAGAATAATAAGAGAGGTTTTACTCTTCATTTCTGCGACGAAGGATGTATCCTCCCAAATATTGAAGGTTTAAACCATTGTCCGAAAGGTCACTCGGGTTTACATGAAAAATTCTTTCCACTATACGCAGTATTAGAGTCAGAACCAATTGCAAATCCTAACGAAAACAATCTGAATTACCTTTACAACGGTTTAGTAAGGATTGCTGGAGATGTGAAACCAGGATCTTGCTTGGAATACGAGATCAGGCGCCTTGTAAATGAAAATGAAACAAACTTCAATGCGATTGGGATGTTAAATTGGAGCCCATTGTATTATCCTGTTCAAAATATCTATTAAGTAAACATTCATTTAATAGAAAATCTCTTTTTCCTCCTTTATTCAACTAATTATTAACATATTAATCAATAAGCCAACATTTCTGAATAATCTAAAGGCAAAATGGTTATAAGATACAATAAATACATTTATAATAATAAAAGATGTGAATAAGAAGATGAATGACTTTCATTCAGATATTTCTGGTTTTTATAAATTGCCCCTAAAAGAGAGGCAAAACAAACTAGCTAAGTTATTGAATTTAGAACAAGAAGAAATAGAATTGTTACGAAATTTGGGGTATCTTTCACCCAGTCAAATTGATACATTAATAGAGAATGTCGTTGGTAGTTACCAATTACCAATGGGTGTTGCTTTGAATTTTAAAGTTAATGGAAAGGATTACATAATTCCAATGGTAATTGAAGAACCTTCTGTTGTAGCCGCTGCTTCAAATATGGCTAAAGTTGCTAGAAAATTCGGTGGATTTCAATCTGAAAAAGTTAAATCCATCATGATCTCCCAAATTCAATTAACTCATATTCAGGATATTAACCTTGCGAAACAGAAGTTGCTAACTAATAAGGAAAAAATCTTAGAAATAGCGAACGAGCAAGACCCCCTGCTAAATAAATTGGGTGGGGGTGCTCTTGATCTAGAAGTAAGAGAGATTGAAACTAGGAAAGGGAAAATGATAATCATCCACTTACTTGTTGATGTATTAGATGCTATGGGTGCAAATGTAGTTAATACAATGGCTGAAGCCGTAAGCCCATATATAGAAAAACTTTGTAAGGCTAAAATTTATCTCCGAATCGTGTCCAATTTAGCGAGCCACCGTGTTGCTAAGTGTAAAGCTGTGTTTGATAGGGATTTGTTAGGCGGAGAAGAAGTAGTTGAAGGTATCTTAAACGCTTACGAATTTGCATTCGCTGATCCTTATAGAGCAACGACGCATAATAAAGGAATTATGAATGGGATAATAGCGTTAGCTCAAGCCACAGGGAACGATACTAGAGCTCTTGAAGCAGGTGCACATGCTTATGCGTCTATGAGTGGCTCTTATAAACCCTTAACTAAATTTGAATTAGATTCAGAGGGGAATTTAGTTGGAGAAATAGAAATTCCTCTAGCTTTTGGGATCATTGGAGGAATCACAAGGAACCATCCAATGGCACGTTTAGCTATGAAAATTATAAACGTTGAAAGCGCCGAAGAGCTCTCTCAAGTTGCTGCAGCTTTAGGCCTAGCTCAAAATGTAGGTGCCCTAAGAGCATTAGCTTCGGAAGGAATTCAGAAAGGTCATATGGCGCTACATTCTCGCAATATAGCAAAGCTAGCGGGTACACCAGACGATTTAATTGAAGAAGTAGCAAAAATAATAGTGGAAGATAAAAAAATAAGAGTAGACTACGCTAAAGAAGTTTTAAAGAAGGTAATTAAAAGTAAAAACCTTTAGCTTTATAAAAAGTGTATCACAAATTCCTCTAATAAAAATTAATAAAAATGTAGATTACCCTACAGAAAATAAAAGTTTGAGCTGGAGTATATGGGATTTAGAGAATATTTAGATAATTTAGACAAAAAAGGTTTATTAAAAAAAGTAGATGTTGAAGTGTCTAAGAAATTAGAGATTTCTGGAATTTTAAAGAAGATGGAGCCTACTCCCGTAATATTTAATAATGTTAAAGAATCTGAGTTCCGGGTTGCCGGTAATATTTTCTGTACTAAAAATGTCATTGCCTCCTATTTCAATGTAGAACCAACTGATATTATACCAATGCTTTCAAAAGCAATATTAGAAAGCTCCGAACCAGAAGTAATTACTAATGCCCCTTGCCAAGAAGTAATTGAATCGAATGTAGATTTAGATAAAATACCAATTTTGTTCCATTGTGAAAAGGATGGTGGAAATTACATTTCATCTGCTGTAGTTGTCACAAAAGATCCTGAATATGGACAGAACTTGGATTTTCACCGCGCTATGCAGTTTTCTAAAAATAAATTTGCTACTCGAATAGTACAAGGTCGAAATTTTCATTCATTTTTAAAGAAAAATGGAGAACTGGATGTTGCCTTTTGTATAGGAAATACTCCAAACATATTAATTGCTGGAGCTACTTCAGTTGAAATTGGATTTGATGAGTTGAAAATAGCTAACGCATTAGAACCAATAAAACTTGTGAAAGCAAATTCTGTTGATCTATTAATTCCTTCCGAAGCTGAGTTTGTTTTAGAAGGACGCGTTTATTTAGAAGAAAAGCATGCTGAGGGTCCTTTTGTAGATCTAACAGAAACTTATGACACAATAAGGGAAGAACCTGTTTTCGAAGTCAAGAAAATAACTCATAGAAAG
>JAGXOB010000067.1 GCA_019894735.1 Promethearchaeota archaeon
ACCCTATATTCTAACCACTATACCAAGAGCGCAATGTAAAAATTGAAGAAATTTTCTTAGAAAAAATTCTAATATATGTGATTATTATCGATTAAAAAAAAACTTTCTTATACTATTTGGTTATAAGATATCGTTAGAAATTTCATAATATCCAATAACTTTACTTAACGCTACCCAAGCGTCAAGATGATAATGAGAAATTGACACAATTCTATTGCTTAAACTTAATACTTCATCTGAAAAATAACCTTTCTGATAACAACCTACTATAACTACATAGTTTTTGTTTAGATTCTTATTAAATAATTCTAAATGATTTTTCACCAGTTCTCCTTTACTGGAAAAAAGTATTATCTCTTCATTACTGAAAGAATTCACTATTTCGCTTAGATTTTTTTTAATTCTTGAAATTAATAATAAATCTTCTGTCCTTATTTCGTCTTCTATTAGTAACTTTGCCATTAAACCTTTGAATCTATTATAATTTCTCGCGATTTTGATTTCTGGGTTAATTTCAAATATTTTGTTATTTAAAGTATGAATGTATAGTTTTAAATTACCACTTTTACTCAACGGAGAGCCTAAAGCGTTTAGAAGGCAAATATGAGTAATATCTGGACGCCCTCTTTTAGTTACATCTTTCAACTTACCCATTGCCATGTGGTGCAAGGCATTATCAAGGAGTTTTGATGGATAGGATTGATTTTTTAGATTTTTCTGAATAGCGGGATTATTTTTAATCTCCTTGGGAATTAACTCTAATCCACATTCTGCTAAAATTACTGTTAAAGGCATTTTTTAGGTAATTTTTTCTTTTTTTCTTTGTACATATTACTTTACTTTAATAAAATAACGAGTTGTGTGATTACAATCTAGGCAAGTAGTTGAAACATGAGATCCATTTCCTTTTGAATGTATTCTTGTTCTGCAATTAATTCCAGGATAAAGTAATCCTTTACAGCTATGACAAATCCGTTTTCTCCAATTTTTAGGAACCCGAATTTTAGCTCTCTGGGCATATCGTCTTGCTAGATAAGTATACCTATTTGCTAATTCTTTATCGTTAGGAAAAGTATCGTGCGCTTTTTGAAACAAATAGTTCATTCTTGTATCAGCTATTCGTTTAATGATTGCTTTATTGTTCCGTTTATTTTTAGCCATTTAGGTTAATTCTCATCAGTTTTAATTTTCTTTTTTTAGTTCATGCACCGAAATTACGATCATTTTTCCTCTTACATCTAAAACATGGGAATTCGTTTCCTGAGATATTTGGTCAGCAAAACTCGTGATATTTGATTTTGTAGCTACTGATTTTAGTACTTTTATTTTAATTATTTTATATCTTTTAAGCAACTTTTGTACATGTGTTAGAAATTCATCTGTAAGTCCCTTTTTTCCTAATGTAGCGTGTGGTGAAGATAAGAGTACTTTTTTAAACTCGTTTTGATAACTCATTGACCTAAAATACTACTTTTACCAAAAAATTTTTAATCTAATTACTCTTTTTAAATGCATCATATAATATTAAAATTGATTTTGTTTATGTCGATATTTATCGTTGAACCCGAGAAGCTCATTAGTACGGTTGCAGAGAAATTAAGAGAATTTCCTGAAATCAAGCCACCTGAAGGGAGTGAATTTTGGAAGACAGCATTTTTTAAGGAAATAGCTCCAATCGATAATGAAAATTTCTGGTATATTAGATGCGCTTCAATATTAAGAAAAATAAAGAAATTTGGTCCTATTGGAGTCAATAAACTTAGAAAGCATTATGGTGGTAAAAATAAAAATGGACCAGGTCGTCATCATAGTGCTAAAGGAAGCGGAAAAATTATACGCCTAGCGTTACAACAGTTAGAAAAAGCCAATTTAATTTTAAAGCAAGAAAGAGATGGTAGAATTGTTTCTCCAGAAGGAACAAGTCTATTAGAGAGAACCGCATATGCAATTACTAGGAAGTAAATTAAAAATTAAAATATCTAAGGTTTTCAACTTTGAGCGATGAAGAAGAATTAGAAAACATTAGAAGAAGAAAACTAGAGCAACTTCAACAACAAGCAGCCCAACAACAAATAGCTGGACATCAGCAAAAGGAGTACGACAGCCAAAAATACCAAATAATGAGAAAGATATTAAGCCAAGAAGGACGCCAACGATTGGAAAATATAAGAATAGTTAAACCTCAATTCGCAGAACAAATCGAGCTACAGTTAATACAATTATTTCAATCAGGAAGATTACGAGGAGCTACTCCATTACCCGATAAAGAATTTAAAAAAATTTTAGAAAAAATAACAGCAGGAAGCAAAAAAGAATTTAATATTAAAAAATAAACTTAGTGTATGAAAATGGCGCGCAATAAAGATTTACCCTCAAAATTAAGGAGGGGCAAAAGAATGAAACAAAGTCGTTCAGTCCCCAATTGGGTTGTAAGGAGAACTGGTGGAAAAGTGAGATCCAGTCCTTATTCTAGAAGAGAATGGCGAAATACAAGACTAAAGAGAGATTAAACAATTATATTATAAACCTGATGTAAAATGGCAAAGAAGAAATCAAAAGAAATAAGTTTGGATGATTTAGAAGAAGAACTAGTTGATACCGAGGAACCCGAAGAGGACGAAATCGAAGAAATCGAAGAATTTGGCTTAGATGGAATATCTGAAGAAGAAGAAGTCAGCGAAGTTTTTGAAGAAGAACTCGAAGAGTTTGAAGAAGAAGAAGAAGCTCCTAAAGAAGAAATTATAGACGAACGAATATATGTAATACCACTCGCAAAAGCAAGACGAGGTCCACGTAATAAACGGGCTAAGAAGGCTATAAGATATCTTAGAGAATTTATGGAACGCCACTTCAAACCAGAGTCTTTAGTTATCTCGCAAGAAGTTAATGAAGCAATATGGGCACGTGGAATTCAAAAACCACCACGAAAAATCAAAATAAGAGCGACAAAGAATATTGACGGCCTTGTTGTTTGTTATTTAGCAGAATAAATCAACATACTCAATATTACCTGTTTTAAAAATTAATAATTTACTCTGGTCATTTAGTTTTAAAAGTAATTCTTATTACTTTATCTTAAAAAATTAAGTCTATCTTAATCACATACAGAAGGTGATAAACTATAGCAGATTTATCGTTAATAAAATTCTACCTTTCGTCAGATCTTAAAACAATGGGTAAAGAAGAAGCACAGAGAAAAGTAATTGAGAAAGGAGGCATTGTAAGGGAAGAGATTTCTACTGATTTGTGGTATTTAGTCACGAATAATTCTAAGAGTGAAACTAAAAATTACAATAAAGCGCGTAAGCTAGGTGTAACTTTTATTGATGAAACAGAATTTCTAAAAATGTTAAAATAATTAAAAAAAAGATTAATAAATTGTATGGGTGCTACTCATATTTACTAATCGCGGCAGAATAATACTTGAATTGTATAATGGTCCAACAAGAAGAGTGTTATTCGCGATGTTAAAATTTAAATAATCTCTTGCTAGTGGTGCTCCCGTATTAGGATTTTTAGCAAAACGAGGATAGTTTGAGCTTGAAATCGCTACTCTTATCTTGTGTCCTGGAGCAAATGAATAAGCTGTTGACCAACAATCAATCAATAACTCATAAATATCATTTTGATTTCCAGACATAAAAACTTCTGATGTGTAATTATATCTGTATCTCACAGTCAAAGAACCGTCGGTTACTAACATAGATCGTCCGTCTGGATAGACATCGGTCAACTTAATAGTGAAATCGGTGTCAGTGCAATTTGAAGTCACAAACAGATTGCCCCAAATTCTTCCAACGGTCTCCACAGTTTCAGTTAAAACAGGGGTCTCGAATAGTAATACATCAGATCTGTTTTCAATGGGTGATTGATCCATAGGTCCTGCTAAATCAAATGGTTGATTTTGGCCTCCTAAATTTTGAATAGGGTATCGGGGATCGTATAAATAAGAAAAGTTTCCATTTACTAAACCAGCAGAATTATTACTTATTCCTCCATTAGCAGTGAAATACCATATATCGTCTACGTAATCTAAAGGCCAATCATAAGCATAACGCCAGTAATTCCACTCTTTCGAAGCAACATCCACATCCCCCATAAGATAATAAGCAACTCTCGCACCAGTCCAAGACGCAGGAATTCCCAAGAGTGATTCGTCAAATATTTTTCCTTCCCAATCGAGAAGCAAATCGAATCCATTGGAATTTTCTGGATAATACAATTCTCCTTGTTGTCCACCATAAATTGATCCATGAGTCCATGGCCCCATTATTAATCTTTGGTGTCCTCTGGCTCGTGTTGTGCCATAATCATCATACCCTATGTAACCATCGATCGTTCCTTGAAGGAAATGGTCATACCATCCCCCTACATGAATAGCTCTTACAGATACATTTGAATAATGAGGTCCAATTGGATTTGATAACGATGTTGAGTTGTAAAGAATTTCGTTTTTAGGAATTGTTTTAGAAAAAAGCGTATCTATTTGGTACTCCCAATTTGTAGGACTGGTGGATTGGACCCAAGTCTCAACAGATGATTTATGATAAGATCCTTGGAAGATAGCATGATCAAACATTTCGGGTGTCCCAAACCATAATTGTTGAGCTAATAATCCTTCTGGACCCATTCCTGCGTAGTAATATTGATTAAGACACAGAGCTGAAACGCCTGCACTAGCAATCTTACCGTTAGACCAGCTTTGATCTAATATCCAATCAATTGTATCAACACCATCTTTATAGGAATTTATGAAAAGAAGAAAACTTTCTCCTCCCTCAGAATCAGAAGTACCTCTCAAATCTTGAACGACTAGATGATAATCTTGATTCAAGTATATAGGGGAATATAACTCCGTTGCCCAACCAGATTTGCCATACGGGGTCCTAATTAAAATGACTGGTCGAGGTGCTCCAAAAGATCCAGGAGCAAAGTAAACATCCGTAGCTAATTTAACATCATCCCGCATTGGAACCATATACGTCTGTTTTTCTTGAATTTTATATACTCCAGTTCCAATTATTATCGTAGTAGGGAATGCAATTAAGAAAATAAGTAGAATGTACTGGATAATCTTAGGGATTTTCTCGATACGCCTTTTACTATATTTTTCTAAGATTTTAGCGAGAGATAAAGCGGAGGTTTTTAATCCGTAGTAAAGGAAAGCAATTACACTCACAGCAATAGCAGCAAGGGAAAATAAATCTTCTAAGATAAAGGTATACCATAAAATGCCTATAAGGGGAGTGAAAAAAGTTATAACTTTTCCTAAAATACTTAGTATTTTATGGTTTCTTTTTTCAGCAATGCTAGTGAGATATTTTCCACTCATCATTAAAGAATAAAAGCTAATAAACACAGTAAAGGCCAAATAGATTGTTCCAAAGAGTATTAAGATCAATTGTTTTAAAATGAAGAATATACTCTCTTTTTGAGTAAATAAAATTTTTCTGTCGTCAGTTCCATCTGTAAAACTCTTATGATAATTTAGAAAATAGGCGATACAGTAGAATCCTCTGCAAATTAGCAACATTGGAAGGTTCTTTGTAACCATATCTTCAATTTTTAAAAAACCAAACTCTTCTAAAAAATAGAAGAAGGCAATAATCCAATTTATCATAGATAATAATTGAGTATTCTTTGTTAATAAAGGTTAACTACGAATTTAGATGGAAGTTTGCTAAGAACGAGATTAGCAATGATTAATAGTAAGTTCATTTAATCTACGCATTTTTAATAAAATATTTATGGTTTAGAACTTTATCCATCATATAATAATTTTCTTAGTTTTATTAGATGACGATTATAAAGTACCAGATATTCGGAAAGAACTCAGTAGGTGTTTACTTAACAGTTAATAATTCATTTGGTTTATATCCATCCATATTACTTAAACCAGCTGTTGAAAAGATTAAAAGTGTATTTAAGGTCCCTTTTTATCCTAATTCGATTAATAATTCCAATTTAATAGGAGTGTATACAGCAAGTAATAAATATGGAATTATTGTTCCTCATTTAATTAGGGAAGATGAACTTCAACAATTAAAAAATTGCTCAAAAGAAGTAAATAGTGGGTATCAAATCGGTGTTTTAAAATCACTGGATAATGCTTTTGGAAATTTAATATTATGCAACGATAAAGGTGCTATTATTTCTTCTTTTTTAAAGGACTATAAAGATCAAATTGAAGATACGTTAAAAGTTGAAACTGTCATTTATGAGTTTGTTAATAATTACCTTCCGGGTTCTATTTCAATTTCAAACAATAAGGGGTGCCTAGTTCATCCACTTACGACTGATAAAGAGATTGAAATCATCTCTGAAATTTTAAAAGTGGAGGAAACGGATGTATCAACGGTTAATAGAGGAATTCCGTATCTCTCTTCAGGCGCTATAGTTAACGATCAGAGCGGAATTTTTGGAAATAATTGCACGGGTCCTGAGTTGATGCGATTATCTAATGTCTTAATGTTATAGCGCTTATTTCTTTAATGTCCTATTATTGTCCAATAAAAAAGCAAAATTTAATATTTTTAAAATAATTATCATGGTTAACTTCATTGATGCATTGGAAGTGTTAATTTATGTCAGAAAGTGAAATTAAGATTTATAGAATCATTGGAACCTATAAAAAGAAGCATAAAAAATACTTATTTCGAAAAGAGGTTCGAGCTCTAAAAGAGAAAGATGCTTTAGAAAAAGCTTTGACTCAAATTACGAGTATAGGTATTCTTAGAAGACAAATTAATATTCAAGAAATTAAAGAAATAACTCCAGATGAGAGTCAAGATTATTTGATTAGGGAGTTATCTAAATAGATAAATATTCACAACTTTTGTTGATTTTTATGGAAAACAATCAAAATGTAGAACAACAATTAAACCAATATCGGTATATTAAAGAACAACGAGACATGTTTCAAGGTCAATTTGAAATAATTAATGCATCTCTTGGGAATTTATTCACCACGAAACTAACTTTAGATAACCTCAAAGAAGGGGTAAATGAAAACGATGAAATTCTGGTCCCAATTGGGGGCTTAACTAGTATAAGAGCTATAATTAAGGACACTAAAAAGGTCCTTGTGTACGTAAAAAATGACACCATAGTCGAAAAAACTACTGAAGAAGCTATTGAATTTATCTCAAAGCTTATTGATCAACATAATACACAGTTAAAATTTCTCCAAGAAAGAATTTATAATTTAGATTTAAATATTCAAAGCATGAATCAAATGCTCCAAAGTAGCATGAGTCAACAGTAATTTAAACCCTTTTTTTAAGATATTATTGATTTTCAATTCAAGTGGTCAAATTAATGAAGAAATTAAGTAATGTTTTTTCTGCTTTTGTTAAAAAAACTTTATCATCCGAAAGCCTAGATAGTGCTTTAAACGAATTAAATTTGTTATTAATAGGAAATGATGTAGCCACAGAAACAGCTGATATTCTATGCCAAAAAATACAAGCATCTCTTAAGGGTGAACAAATAGGGAGATTAACATCAAAAAAAAAAATTTTATTTGATATTCTAAAAGATGTAATTACCGAAATTTTAACTCCAGAAAGACCTATGGATTTATTAGAAGAAATTAGAATGAAGAACAAAAGTAACGGACCTTTTATAATTTGTTTTTTAGGAGTTAACGGAACGGGTAAAACAACTACTATTGCTAAAATCGCCCATTATTTGAAAAAAAATAACATTTCTTGTGTAGCTGCGGCAGCAGATACCTTCCGGGCTGCAGCAATTGAGCAACTCTCTTATCACATGCAAAATATTGGAATCAAAGTTATCAAGCACGAATATAAATCAGATCCAGCGAGTGTTGCCTATGATGCTATACAACATGCAAAGGCAAAAGATATAAATGTTGTTTTGGTGGATACTGCGGGAAGACAAGTAAGTAACAAGAATTTAATGAGAGAAATGCAAAAGATTGTAAGAGTAACCGAACCCGATTTAACCTTGTTTGTTGGAGATAGTTTGGCAGGAAATGATGCACTAAATCAAGCGAAAGAGTTTAATAATGAAGTCGGAATCGATGCAAATATCCTTACTAAATTTGATGCAGATGCAAAAGGAGGGGCCGCATTATCAATATCTTATGAAACAAAAAAGCCTATCCTTTTTGTAGGAACAGGACAAGGCTACGATGATTTAAAACCGTTCAATAGTGAGTTATTCATTTCGAATATTCTTGACATTAGAGAAGAATAGAGAAAAAAATTCTAATTAACAGTTAAATTTTTTAAATATTTAATTTTAATTTTATTGTGTCAGATAGTTACCCTGGTTATGATAAATATACTAAATACGACAAAGGTAAGGAATTAAGCCTTTACGAGCGTATTGGCGTTTTTTTTCAGAATTCTAGAAGAATAATGAAAATAGCAAACAAACCAAATAGGAAAGATTATTTTCTAGTTTTTAAGATATGTGCAATTGGAATATTAATTTTAGGGGTTTTATCCTATGTTATTCAGCTAATTTGGACTCTAGTTAATTTTGTTTTGAAAATTGGAGGGAGTTTTTAAATTAATTTTATTTTTATTAAAAAGACAAATTAGTTTTATTGTTGATTTGTGATGAAAGTGTTATTAGATTATACTAGAGACCTTCATTTTAAAGCTTCTGCGAGACATTTTAAAAATCTTAATGTCGATGAACCAATCTCGTTTCACGGAACAGAGTTCGGTCCAAGTGCAGTAGAGTATTTATTAATTGGCATCGGAGGATGCTTAGGCACAACCTTTATTTATTGTTTACAGAAAAATAATATAGAGCTAGAAGCATTTGAGGTAGTAGTGGACGGAAAATTATCTCATACAGGTCCGAAAATGCGCCTAAGATTAGTAAATGTTGATGTCGATTTGAATTTTACACCGAAAGAAGCTAGTTCTGACGTAGAGATTAATAGATGTATGAAGGAATTTACAGAATATTGCATAGTTACAAACTCTATTGCAAATGGTTTGCCTATTAATATTAATACCAAAAAAGAAAATAGTTTTAAATAAAAGATGGGATATTTTAAAAGAAGAAAACTGCGATATCTGAAGGAACTCTAAGCTTTTCTTCCTTATTTTTGCAGGCAATAAATTTTATTTTCATAGGCAATAAGAGTGTAATCAAACGCTTAGTTAAAATGCCATCAATGATAAGAAATTGTGTCTCTTTAAAGTCTTTAATTTTTTCAAAGATTTCTCCTACGGGAATTTCAAATAATTTCTCTAAAGTCTTATTAAATCCAATACTGTGTCCAGGTTCTATTTTTTCAAGGTTTTCCTTTATTGCTGCTTGATTTTTTACTTTCAACTTCTTCATTAGTTTTTGGAATAACGCGTCCTTGCCTGTAACTTCTTTTTTGTCGTGAGTATCAGGTATATATTTAGCTCCCGCTGGTTTTTTGTTTTGGAGAGATTTTATCATTTGTTTACGAGTAAGTTCCTCCACTTCTAAGCCTTCCGGTGCTCGGGCTATAAAATCAAGTTTTGCTACTTGTAATAGCTCGTTCAAAATAATCGTACCTCCTCTATCTCCGTCCAGAAAGGCTATAACTGATTTTTTTGTTTTTAATAATTTTAAAATTGATTTCGGTACTTGCGTGCCCTGAACTGCAATGGTGTTTTTAACTCCTATCCGTAGGAGGTTTAGAACATCAGCTCGACCTTCAACAATTATTATTTCTGAGCTAGATTCAACATCGGGACCTGCGGGTAAGTTTTCCGGACCCCAAGATGTTATTTCTCCAAGTTTAATGTCTGCGTCCATTCTTTCTTCGATTTCGCTAGGTTCTAACGAATTCTGATCCCAATTTTTTAACAGCTCCGCAGCGCGCTCAATAATACGTTTACGTTTAGTCTGTCTTACATCTCGAATGTCTAATAGTTCGATTTCAGCTTCGCACGGACCGACACGAGAAACGGTTTCAACAGTTGCCGCCAACAGAGCAGTTTCTTTTCGAGTTAGGCTAGATGGGATTTTAATGATTCCTTCGGAAATACCTTCCTTGGATTCATTATCGACCTCAATTCTTCCTATTCTTCCAGATTTTTGAAGATCTCTTAAATCTAAGTCTAAGAGAAGTCCCTCTGTTTGTCCAAAAACTGCTCCAACTATGTCTGATTTCTCAACGACACCTTTTATTTTAAACTTTGCTTCGATTACATATTTAGTAGTAAAATCTACATTATTTGTGGTAATACTAATCACTTCCTTTTTCTATTTGCTATTTACTATTTGTTTTTATCAATTAATCTAAAATTTATTATTAACTTAAAAAAAGAAGTAAAATCTAACTACTAGATAGGAATTAATCCTGAATTGATTATTTCTAACTAATATTTTGAATGTTTTTTTTTGAGATAATTTCGGTTATCTTTATTAAGCTTGATTTATGAATTTACTTCTTGTATATCGTTATAAGTTTTGATAATAATTTTTATTTTTAATAATTTGGTTGAATTTTTTGATTGATATATTTTATTTACTCATTTAATTGATGATAAATTGTGAAAATTTTACTTATTCGATTAAAATTTTTAATAAATTAATATGAACGGTAAATTTGATTAACAATTATTTAAATAATCAACATTTTTATGATGATTATTTTAAAAAAATAATTTATTAAATTTATCTTTTGCTAATTTAAAGAATGAAATTAGAATTGACCTTCATAATCATATTATCTCCATAAAATGTGATTTTTTTAAGAAAGAATATGATATTGTTTGCATGAGTATTTATTGGAACAATAGAATTATTAAACAATTTTTTGATCAAAATACAAGAAGAAAATTCAAATGCAAAATCAATACTGATGTTGGTAGATTTTATTTTTATTTTGAAGAAAATAAGAAATCTGAACAGTCTTCTATTTCTGGAAGGATTGTTTTTTTTCCTAAAAACATTCAGTAAATAATGTCGAATTATTAAAATTCTTGAATTTATTTTATATTATTATTGTTAGATGTTATTATTTAATTTCTGATTTTAACTACTTTCAGTGTAAACTATGATTGAAAAGATATTAGTTTTAGGTGGAAAAGGTGGAGTGGGCAAATCATCAATAAGTGCTGCTACAGCAGTATTATTGTCAGATTTATTACCAGAAAAGAAAATTCTTCTTATTTCTTTTGACATGGCACATAATTTATCAGATCTTCTATCAAAAGATATAGGAAACGCGATTACGCCAATAACGAGTAATCTATGGGCGATTGAGCCTGATGCAAATGTATATGCTGAAATTTATACTAAAGATTTAGTTGATAAAATGAAAACACTAACGAAACAGATGCCTTTTGTTGGTAGAATCCCACAAATTGAGGAATTTATTGATACCACATTTACGACAGATTCTATACCCTTGGCTTTAAAAAATGCCATGTTTTTTCAAAAAATTTTAGATGCTGAGGACATTAAATCTCAAGAGGTACAATTTGATGTCATTATAGCTGATTTTCCTCCAACTGCTAATATGATTACTCTTTTTGAAATCCCTGAAGATCAGGTCAAAGTAGTCTTAAAATATTCATTAAATTTCTATAATTCGATTAAAGATGCTATGCAAAATTTTACTAAAATGTTTAGACAGTTTTTAAAACCGTTCAATGATGATTATGAAAAGAGAAAGGAATTAGGCAAAGAAATCTTTAACATGATGGTTGATCTTGAGAAGAGAGGTGAAAGAATCTCTGATTTGATCCATGATGTAGGATCATTAAGATTAGTTTCAATCGCTGAGAAACCAAGTTTTGAAGAAGTCAAACGAGCAAGAGATTTGACTAATAAATATATTAATCTCGATGCTGTTCACATCAATATGATAATTCCCAAGAAACATGCCAAGAAGTGCGATTTTTGTGGTCAAATTTCCTCAATTCAGCAGAAATATTTAGTAGAAATTAACAACGAGTTTAAAAATAAAAAAATCTGGGAGTCTAACAGACTTATAGAAGAACCTATTGGATTAGATGGTCTCAAAAAATTAGCGTTTGAAATATATGGAGATTCTAATGCTGACGATATTTTAACTCCCAAAGCTTGAACAATCGAATAAAATAAGAAATAATAAAAAAATTTAAGAATTTATAATTGTATTAAAATTTAAGAGGATTTAAGTTCCTTCTTCGTAGCCGTGGATGTAGCTATATTGCTCCTCGGATAGCTTATCAATCTCAACGCCCATAGATTGAAGTTTTAGGAAACCCACTCTATCATCAATTTCTACGGGAACTTCAATCATACCTGGCTTTAGTTTGTCTTTATTCTTCACGATATATTCAGACATTAGAGACTGTAGACCGAATGACATGTCCATTACTTCTGCAGGGTGTCCTTCTGATAGAACTAAATTAGCTAATCTTCCTTTCGCAAGTAAATATACTTTTTTACCATTAGGCATTAGTAATTCTTCCACATCTGACCGAATTGGTTTGATCTCTTTCGCGTACTCATATAACTCCTTAGTGGGTATTTCTATATCGAAATGCCCAAGATTACCAAGTATAACACCATCCTTTAATTTATCGAAGTTTTCCTTGGTGGGTTGGATCACATGCTTGCATCCAGTAGCGCTTAAGATGATGTCTGCATAAGGTAATGTCACCTCAAGGGGCATCACATTATAGC
>JAGXOB010000068.1:0-5216 GCA_019894735.1 Promethearchaeota archaeon
ACGTATTACCGGATATAAAAGTGTGATTCGAATTTTCGTTATAAATCCCATTACTGTTGTTAGTTATCGTGTTTGAAATCAGAGAATTCGAATTACTTTCGTCTAAATATATTCCTGCCATTCCATTGTTGGTTATAGTATTCCCTGTAATATCACAATCTCGAGAATTGTCAAGATTAATCGCTATAGCAGTTGCGAAATTAATAAAATTTGAATCTAAATCTATATTGTCAGAATTTATAATTCCTATTGGCGCGCCGCACCTCAAAAAATCATTATTTGTAAGTCTAAGTAAACTACAATTATCAATATAAAGTCCGACAAAAGGAATTCTAACGGTATTAGTGTCAAGACGACCGTTTGTAGTGTTAATTATTGAAATACCGAGACTCATCCCTGGAGCCTTAAAAGTGCAATTTATTATTCTGAAAAATTTACGTGAGTTTGAAATATCAAGGCAAATCCCCCCCGGTAAGTCGAATATATGATTCGCAATTATGTAAGGATTGCCAGATGTTCCAGAACCAGTGCATACGCCAACAGCTTTAGCTACAAGCCAACTTTTAGTTGGATCAGTATCATCGATCTCGATAGTAGAAGTATATAGCGTTGATGGTTTTAGATATTGAGTATTGTTATCTGTATTAACTATTTCTACAGACAACAGAGATGAAGTTGCTAAGTAGAGACTAAATAGCGGTACAGTTAGCAATAGTATCGTTAATATTGTTAAATATTGTTTTTTGTATTTCATTTTTTACACTTATTTGTTATTAAATAAATTTGGATTGGATAAGAACTTAAGAACGAGCTTTCTATTTAAATTTATGTACCTTTATTAGAATTTGTCTATCTTCTTCAGTAATCTCTCTTTAAGAAAATAAGGATTCTTAGTAAGAGTTTTTTAAATTTAGAATAAAAAAAAAATAAGTTTAAAATCTATTAAATTTTGCGCTTTTTTCGTAAAGTTATAATCGAAATTACCCCAATTGAGAAGGTTACTGCAAATGATACCAAATAAATATCGTATCCAGGAATACCTCCATCAATGATAGGTCCAGCTATAATTTGTGCCCACATAAAGGAAATTTCGTTTATCCACAATTCAAAGTTGTCGGCGTACGCTGAATCGTCATAATCACCCGTGAATTGATCAATAAGATATCCGTTAAATAATGTCTTTCCGCCATTGCCTAAAACTATGTTTGCGTTATCTTCCGTTTCAGATACTGTATAGCCTGCCAAAGCTGTAGCATTTGGATAAATCGTTAGAAGGTCTCCCTCATCGCCATAATCTCTAATAGGATCAAATCTGGTTGCTCCATAATTAACAGGTAGGTTAAAGATTGCATGTGCTGCATCCCAAATATATAGTGACGAAGAACCAGGCTGAGTTTGACTATAAGCGAATCCTAATCTTGCCCATAAAGGATGAGTTGGATCGTAATTTACTCTGAATGTAGACATTATTAATCGCCCCCCTTCTTTAACAAAATTATTCACTGTTGTTAATATTGAAGCACTAAAACCGGGGATCCAAGGATTATCTATTATAAGTAATTTCCAATCCTGCAAATTTAGTGATAAATTCGTGTAATCATCATCAAAAGTTAAGTAGAAGTCAATACCTAGTTCATTAAGAGCGTTAGAAACCGGAGTTCGGTAGTAATTAGGACTATCAGGTTCATCAACAAAGAGAAGCACTTCAGCGTCACCGGATATAAGCCAATTTGCGACATTAATAGCATACTGGAGATTACTGAAAGTATTTATAGTTGTATCTCGAAACGCGGCAAGATCCGACATTAAAAGAACTCGTCCATTACCATACTCTTGTCCCGCTACATAAATTTCCGTATCATCAAAACCCCAAATTGGAAAAGCATCTCCAGAATAATTAATAGTTCCAGGAGCAGAGGCACTTATTTCAAGACAACCTTCAACGGTAGGATGGTCCACAATATATGTAGCACCGCTAGTACCAGTAACTGAAACCATTTGTAAATCATAGCTTCCATAGAGATAGTTAATAATATTGTTTTCATCAACAAATCCTGCGTTTTCCCCAATTGCTATAAGTCCTCCACCGTTATTTACCCATTGAGTTACAGCTGTTACTTCACTTGAAGTAAAGTTAAGTTCGGGCATACAAAGAAAGAGCATATCGTAAGGAAGTAGATTGTTTGTTGTAAGATTCCCAGTAGGAGAGGGATATAATTTATCAATTGTATAAGATCTATTAACTAGATTATCCCTTAATATTTCATATCGAGGAGCATAATTAGCGTACGACAGATCCCATGCATCAATTCCGTAATATGGGAAATGAGATAAATCAAATAGAATTCGCCCTTTTGGTCGTGGGCAGAGCCAATCTATAGCGTCAATAATTATATCTTCCATATTAACTCCTATAGAATCGCCTTCACCTAACATTTGAATAACGCGACCACCTTTTTTAGTTGGATCAAAAGCAACGACTGTAGCAAGATTACTATTTTCTGCTTTAGTAGCTAATTTTGTTATCTCTGATGCTATGGAAGTACCCTGTAAAGCAGTCCAATCGAACGCCGCCCAATCTATACTTTTTTCAGTTATAGTATCATTTACTTGATATGCTTTAGTAACTGGATGCCGTGTCGTTATATTCTGAACAGTAGAGAAAGGAGAGTAGTTCCAATAAACACTATAACCTTCAGAGCCTTCTGATTCAGGTGGAATCATACCAGCGTAGCATATATAACTTATAGCGCTATCAAAACTGATAATTCCTCCTCCACCTAACCAGAATTCTTTCACATAATTTGTAATATTTTCTCGTGGTACATTATCCGCCAATATAAAAACATCATAATCAGCTGTCATTAGTTTATGATTTGAGATGTCACTCGCGGTTAATTCAGATACTTCGTAACCGGCACCTATTAATAAGTCTTTAAGTGCTGTATAATTGTTATGCATATTACCTAATGTAGCATATCCCGGTCTCGTAATATTTGGTTCATTATAAATTGCTACTCGAACCGTTTTGGGAATAATTTGAGAGCTCGTTGGTGCAAGATCTTTAGTTTGTGAATTTAGTGGGTTGGCAGTTGTTATAATTGGTAAACTAGATATGGTTAAGAGAACAGTTAAAGACAGAAGGATAATCATATTTTTTTTGTAAATTTTTGTTTTTTTCATGACATTTCACAATTTTCTAAGTGTTTTTTACTTTTGTAGTAAATATCAAAATCAATTTTTAATAAAAAATGGATTTATTACGAGATTATCTTGATTTATCTATTTAAATTTATCTATTCAAGCCTATTTTCTTTCCTTTTTTACATTTTTGGCAAGAAAAAATTTTAGCAGGTTAGAAATTAGGTAAAGGGATATACCTAATAAAATGAGAAGTTTTTGAAGGAAAGGTTTTAAAATTGCTCGATGGTTAATATTAAATCTTAAGAATATATCTTTCATATCATAAATCAACTATTTTAGAAATTTCAATATCTAATCAATAAGGATGGAGTATAATTCTAATGCCTGATCCAATGACACCCTCAAAAATTAGTGCTAAACTGGATAAATATTTCCATAAAATTTTTAATCCAAGTCATATAGCTTATACAATTTTCTTTTTCATTGAAGTTCTAATCCTAATACTGTTTTTCTTTTTGGGTAGCACAAGCTTAGGTAATATTGGTTTGTTCTTAGCTACGACTTTCTCAATGTCTTTTATAATATTGATGTTTCTTGGAGTTAATTCTAAATTTGATCGGTATCTTTTTACAAAAACCTTGGATCAACATAAAACCCTTATTTTTGCTGGTTCTTTAGCTTTTAGTTTTATAATAATACTATTGTATTTTTTGTTTGGGAATTCCACTCAGATTCCTATTCAATTTCTAGGATGGGATTATATCCTTCCGGGGTTTTTTATAATAATATATTTTGGGTGGAACATGGCTCAAATCTTTTTTTTAAAGTCTGGTTTTGAAAAAATCTCAGATAATGTAAATTCAAAGATTCTACCAAATAGGGATTCAAATAGAAATAGAATCCTCAGTATAGTCTTTTTAATTCTAGCTCTTTCACTACCAGTATTGACTCAATTGGGGACATTTTTTGCTTTCATTCCGTTTTTCGAGCCTCAAGGCCCAAGTGCTTCTTTGGAGCCTCTATGGTGGTTCAATGGATGGAATATTGCTATGTATATAGTGATCTTGTTAATCTCCTATCGATTATGCTTTCTTTACATAAAAAGTATGAGAAATGATACTTTTAATGTATATTCATCAGTATTTTTCATCTTAGTTTGGTTAATCATTTGGTATAGATCCTTTAGTTTCATAAACTCCTTTAGGAGTGTTACTGAAGCTTTAGGTATTGATGCTTTTCGGGCATTTATCGACGTACTATTGATGATCTTTACTGCAGTTTTAGTTATTAGAAGTTTAGGTAACAGAACTTTTAAATTTCGGATTTTTAATCCTAATAATTTAGCCTTTTTTCTATTTGCTTTCACATTAATATATGTTCAAGGTCAAATCGTTATGATAACAGGAGCAGGTTCAATTTCTGGAACTTATACAAGCTTTAAACAAGTAAATTTAACAAACAATTTTATTGTGTTGTTGATTACAATTATTTTCTATTGGGTTTATTCGGAGTATATTTTAGAGAAAAAAGGTTTGATATTGAAAAAGGTATTCAAGCAGGAAGAAGTCATTCAAATTGTTTCCGATTTTAAAAATTATCTTATAAACAGCGGTGCGCTTGATTCTAATAAAATAACTGATTGGGAATACCAAAATTACTTAAAAAATAAAAAGTTAATAAATGAGGAACTAGAAGATTCTGAACGACTGGAAAAATCTGAAGAACCAACCGAAGAAGAAGGACCTCTTGAAGAGCTGTAAATTAAGTTTAAATTGATACGTGATTAATTAATTCTCAAGATTTTCATATTTTTTTAGGATACTCTCTAGATTTTCTTCGTCATCAATTATCTCGTTAAAAATCTTTATTAAAATTTTAATTATTGCCCGGGGATTCCCTTGGGTATGTTCTAAAATTTTTTTTAGTATGATTTCATTTAATGGGAAATAAAGATTCTCAAAAACTTGCGCAAATTCGTTACATTCAATGCAGTCATAGAACGTATTCATAGTATTGATGTAAAACTCAAATATATCGTCTTCGCTAAAATTGTTTAAATAAAGCGGTTCCTT
>JAGXOB010000068.1:5311-12357 GCA_019894735.1 Promethearchaeota archaeon
CCTTTATGAATGGCAATAGTTCTGAATCGAAGTCTTCATATTTTTTTTTGATTTGTTCTAGGGATTCAATCGACTTTAGAGTAATAATTATGCGCAATCGTTCTATTTTCTGCAACTGGGTTATTTTTGTGAATATCTTCTCTGAAGCGATGTCGTTAGGAGACATTTTAGAACCATATAACCAACTTGGGTCGAAAACTTCTTCAGAAGCCTCGTCTTCTGGTCTCATTATCTTAATAATCTTTTCGAAATCGTCGATAAATAGAATCGTCCCCTGTTTAGAGTTTTCAATAAGTAATCTCAACAAAATATATGCATTTTTACCCTTATGAAGATCGTGAGAGAGATTTAAAGTTGAAAGTTCTTTTGCGTCCATTAATCTACCTAATAACCATCGTTCAGCCTCAATCTTCTTGTACGGATCTAATTGATGAGTTGTAATTCCATTAATAGCGTCGATTATAGTTTCGGGTTCTAATTCGCTATAGTTTGTAGATAATTGTTCGAAGGCAGTCTGCTTTACTTTCTCAACATCTACTACGTGAAAAAATCCATATTTCCGCTCCAAAGCGCCCCAATCTTCACATATTTGATTTACAACAAATTTCAAAGGTCCTATTTCCATATTTTCAATGAATTCAGAATAAATATTGTAAAAAAACTTTTTATAAACCGATTCCAGGGAAATGTAGAAAGTGTTAAGGTGATAAAAATTATTTTTTAGAGCCCAAAAGAGATGAGTTTTTCCTGAACCAACGGATCCTATAATCGGAAGGATGAAATTTTTGTTTTCCTTTACGATAGATTGAATATTTTTAATAAGATTATCTCTTGACTTTACTAAATCTAAGTCTTCTTTGATTTCACTGGTAGAAACGAATTTTTTGAAAGGATTGTTTCCCCATCTTATTATGTTGAGTAATCTTTCTTCACTATTTTCGTATAATTTCATGCGATTTTTTTTACATCTTCAACTCTTCTATTCCTAAAATAATGATATACTTGACATCGGTTAACGATTTCTTAACATTCATGTAAGGCTCATAGGAAACCGAAAGATCTTCTTTTTCATCTCGTCCAACGATTAAGCAATCGTAAAATACAGAATCAATTCTCTCATCGATGACTACCCTATCTGCAACGATAACTCCATTCCCCACTACAGCTACGGGATTCCTAAGTATCTCTCCTTTAAAGAAATCTAAGTGGTTGATTCCATATTGATGATCGTCCAAGTAAAGAGCTGCTGTATTGAGTTTGTTTAACGTGTAAGGGAAAGCATCTGAAAACTGACCTTGGTCATAAAAATGCATTATATCTTCCGAAATTAGTATTGAATATTCAATGGACTCAAAATCCTCGTACCACTGAGCTTCAATTTTGCGAGAAAAGGCAAATTTTTTGTTGTAATTTAATTCAAACCCTACTCTAAAACCATCGGTTATAAAAATACCTTCTGACTTAGAAATTTTAAGGTTACCGGAAAAGATAATAGAATCGTTGTCATCTCTGCACCGTGTGATTATTGAACCTTCAAATTCTCCTTCAATTTGTATTCCTTTCACTGAATCGAATAATATTCTGTTGTCTATATCGCTCATAATTGTTATATATTCATAATCACTATTACAGAATAACGAATCAAACTATCGTATATATAAATATAATAATATCTAATTATTAAGTAGAATGGGTTCAATTAGGCTATCCAATAAAATATCTGAATTGTCTAAAATAGAGGCAATTCAAAGGTCAAACGATTACATTTTTTCGACGGGTTTAAACGACGGCGCTTCTAAGCTATGTAAGGCGAATATGAAATACGGTTTAGCGCAGTTTCACCTCATTCAAGAGAAATATGGATTTGAACCTAAAGCTACCTTTATCTCGTCTCCTGATGAAACAATTTCGAGAAATAATTTTAGATGGAATTCTGGGCTTGGTTATGGTGGGAGATTAAATTGGGGTTCTGGAAGGGATAAAATTGTTTTTCTTAATATTAAACCTAACTGTTGTGGAATTTTAGTAGGCGGGTTAGAAGAATTACCAGATGCATACGAAATCATAAAAAAAATCGACGATGTAAAGAGCACAGAATTATATAGTGGAGATATATTGATAAATTGGGATTATGGGATATCCAATCACTTTATTAACTGTTATGAAACAAAAAGCCTCTCAGATATATATCTACCTCCGTATATTTTTATGATTCATGGCTCTGCTCCAGAATTTCGCGACAATAGGTATGGTTTAGGCTTATACATTGACAGTTCAAAAGCTTTAATGGATCGAGCGATTAAAGAGCCTACACCATTTGGAAATCAATATATACTGCTAGACTCTGATGCAAAAGAATATCTCGAATTTAACAATAAAGCAATACACTTTTCAAATGTCAAAAGAGAGATCATTGCGATGAACCTATTCAGTTCCGATTACAAAGTTATTTGTAATACGCCTCATCAATTCTTGAAAGACTACAACAATATGTACCTAGGAAGCAACTGTACTGACATAGAAAGCGAATTCGTTTCGACTAACATCTTTCCAACCGCATTACGTGCTGATTTGGCAGCGTACCTCTTTAGAGGTCGAAAGAGTTTTTCTATGACCACTTTGAAAAATAACGATTTTTTAGAAAGAGCAGAAAAGTTCGAATTGTTAGACCTCTTGACAAATGCTAATTTGTTACCTCACGGAGGAGGATATATGTTACCTGATATTAACCGGGTACAGAAAGTTTTGGAATATAAATACCAGAGGTACTTCGCTTGTGAACTAGAAAAAGATCGAAATAAGCTAAAGATCGTCCGTAATGTTAAGGAGTTGCAATTTGAATACAGAGGAAGAGATGTAATTCTAAAAACGCTTCAATTGGGACTGGGTGATATTATTGCTCGATTAAATCCAATTTTTTCTCTGAAGTTATAAACTATTCTATTTTTGCTCCTGTTGGGATGTCTTTATCAGGTGATATAACAGATACAATATCGCCATCAACCGCGGCAAGAAGCATCCCTTCGCTTAATATGCCTCTTAGTTTTCTCGGTTCTAAATTAGCTAATATTACGATCTTTTTACCTTTTAATTCGTCCGCTTTATAGTGTTCAGCTAATCCTGCTACCAATGTCTTCTTTTCCTCTCCTAAAGAGATAGAAAGTTTATATAGCTTGTCTGCTTTAGGAACTTTTTCTACGTTCTCTATGAGGGCTACTCTTATATCTAACTTTTTAAATTCTTCGTACGATACCAATTTTTTACCACCTAATTTATCTTTATTTCCTTTAATTTCTTGAAGTTTGTTTTTAATTTCGCTAATATCAAGCTTCTCAAAGAGAGGTTCTGGTCTTTTAATTTTTTGACCTTCTTTTACAGAATTCTCGTTAATCGAATCCCATTTCAAATTTTGCGATAGTGGGACATTTAAATAGGTTAGTATCTTTTCTGCAGTTTCGGGTATAAACGGACTTAGTAAAATACCAAACGCGTAAACAGCTTGAGCGCATACATTAAACACATGCCCTGCTTCACTCTTATTCTTCTTGATTAAATGCCAAGGGGCTTTATTATTAAGATAAACATTCCCTTCTTTTCCAAAATTAACTATATCTCTTATAGCTTTTCTTAATTTAAAACTGCTTATACTATCTCCAATTTCAAACTTTATATTATTTATAACTTCGATGAACTTCTTGTCAGTATCATCGTACTCTAACTTTTTTGGTATAATTCCATTAAATTGTTTATCAATAAAAGTTAAGGTTCTGTGAATAAAATTACCTATGTTGTCGTTTAAGGTTTTAATGTTATTTTCAAATTCTGACCACAAAAACGAGGTATCACTCGTTTCGGGGCGATTATATATTAAAGTAAAACGCCAATAATCTAAGGGAGCTACCTCTAAGGCTTCGTCAATCCAAATTCCGATTCCTCTTGATTTTGAAAATTTATCATTCTCATACATTAACCATTCTGTGGAAGAAACATTGTAAGGAAGGGTTAGTTTTTCACTATCGCTTTTATCTTCGTTGAAAGCTAATAGTAATCCGGGAAACACTATAAGGTGAAAAATTATATTGTCTTTTCCAATAAAAAAGACTGTTTTCGTGTTAGAATCTTTCCAGAAATAATCATATTTTTTTTCATCTTTAACGATATTATCAGCCCATTCTTTTACCGCTGAAACATATCCTAATACTGCTTCAAACCAAACATAAATGCTTTTTTTATCAGCTCCTTCAAAAGGCGCAGGGATCCCCCACTCTAAATCTCTGGTAATGGCTCTTTCGGGAATACCTTCTGCTATACTATTCAAACACATTTTTCGCGCATTTTGTGGAATTATTTCGTTTTGGTTTATTAGGCCTTTCAGTCGATCCTGTAATTTAGGAAGATCCAAGTACCAGTGTTTTGTTTTACGGAGTATAGGAGTATTATCACATATGACACAGCGAGGTTTTTTCAACTCTAAAGGTGTGAGCAGCTTCTGACATTGATCGCATTGATCACCTCTTGCGTTTTCATCCCCACAATGAGGGCAGATTCCTTCGACAAATCGATCTGGAAGAAAAAAGTTATCGTTCTCACAATAAAGCATTTCTAATTCCTTTTCAAACACATATCCATTTTTCTGAACATCCAAATAAAATTTCTGTACAAAATCGATGTGAGTTGGATTATGCGTAATTGTGTAGTTATCGTAAGAGATTTGCCATTTTTCGAATAAGTCTTTGATTATTGTATGATTTTTGATCGCTAAATCCTTCGTGGGAACATTTTGCTGTTTAGCTGCTACCGCAACGGGTGTTCCATGAGAATCAGATCCCGAAACAAATACAACTTCGTCTCCTTTTAGCCTACAAAACCTCGCAAATACATCAGCGGACAAGACGCTGCCAATCATGTTCCCTAAATGAGGTATAGCATTTACATAAGGCCATGCTGAAGTAATTACCCATTTAGTAACTTCATTATTCGACATCTTGTATTACCTCCTTCTTTTGATTGGACTAGCGTGAGTTTTTGTTTATAATTATTATAACTAATACTGATTGTTAAAGTAATCTACTTTAGTATTTCAACTTTATGTGAAAGAAAGAGGTTGAGTATTAGTTGTTCATTCTAAAGTAATTTGAGCGCCACAATTTCTACACGCGTTGATTTCGTTATGCATTTTGTTTAAGCACGGTTCGTGGTAGTACGCTCCACATTTTTCGCATTGAAAAACTTTGTAATCCCCCAAAAATATGCTATGGCAATAAGTACAAGATGCATCGATTGCTTCGATTTCATTTTCGGGAATTTGAGCCATTTTTGTGACATTTATCCCGCTTTCATCAATCAATTTTATTTTTGGCTCTTCAATTTCAACTTTTTCTTCAACCAGTTTTGACGCCGAGGGAGGGAGTTCTAATAAGAAATAACAAAATGGGCATCTGAACACATTCTCTTTATATTCTGTTTTCTTAGCCCACATAGCAACACAAGAAAGATGCATCGGTCTTTCGCAAGAGGGACAGTATCGACCCTCGCTAAAAAAATCAGCTCCGGTTATTTGAGATAACACAGAATGACAAATTTGGCATTTTTCCTGACCTCGCTCTTTGCTACTCATCATTAAACGAATATCTAGTAAATTAGGTCTTCTCAGCTGTAAAGCGATTTCGCTGATTAATGGGGCTATATCGCTTTTTTTATCTGGGTCAAAATAATCGGTTGAAGCTTTAAGTTCTTTCTTTGAAGCGTATGAGGCTCCAGCATTTAATAAAGCTTTTGAATTGTTAAAAAAACCAAATTGCCCTCCAGTAATTTTAGCGATTTTCTTCAAAATGCTTTGAGAATAATCTTCAGTTGTCCCTATTTGACACGCGTCAATATAGACTCCCAATCCTTTTGAGATATCAATTATTTTTTGGATTTTATCACTAGTTTCTAGTTTGTTATCCGAAATGATGAATATCCTATTTGTTTTACCTCCTAATTTCCGCACTTCTGCGACTAAAAATTGAACTGAAAATGCGAGACCTTCGTCGAGTGAACCTTTCCCAGAAATTTGAATTCTGTTTAAAGCCTTTATCAATTTTTCTTCATCGTGACTAAATGGACTCAATTTAGCAACATTTGCTCCAAACGAAAGTACTGCTATACGATCCTTAGGATCTATTAAGAATTTCGCTTGAATAAACCTTTTTGCGGTTTCTAATGCGACAACTAATCGATTGGGTTTGAAATCTCTCCTTACCATAGATCTTGAAGAATCTATAAGAATAACGCAGTCTTCTATCTTTACTAAATCTTGCATTTTCTTGTTTTGTATAAAATCATCAATGAATTTAAAGGTATTAAAATAAAATGGTCTTTCTATTCTAAGTTGTTATTCTAAGCTGTTTCCCTCTTAATTTTTCTTTATTTCTTGGTTAGAAATCTATAAGCAAAGATCGCATAAACTTTAATAGCGCGGATAAAATCTAGGATTTCGACATGCTCATCCACCGCGTGGGCCGATCTCCCTCTACCAGGGCCAAAAAGAATTGTCTGGGGGCAATAGCCGCTGTTACGCAAAAAGTGAGCGTCAGCAGATCCGGGTAGTAGAAAATAAAAAGGCTTTTTTCCATAAATTGATTCTACTAGACTGTTAAATTTTTTCAGATCTTCTGAATCCTCCCAATCACGCCAATATGATCCTTCAGAATCAGAAATCGCTTCCAGTTCAACGAAGATTTTATTTGAGCTAGTAGTTGACTGATCCTTTACCGCATAACCAATGTCTTCTTCAATCATTTTTTCTAAAGCTTTCACTATAGGTTCACCCTTCTGGCCTGGGAGAAGTCTAACATCAAGAACTGCTTCGCATGAGTCCGGAATTACATTTACCTTAATCCCTCCTTTTATCATCGTAAGCGCCTTTGAAAAAGATGTTACTGCTTGTAAAACGCCTTGCAAATCGGGTTGTTCATTCATTATCCTATTAAAAATTTCCTCGCTGGGAAAGGCTACTCCTATTAATTTTTTAACTTTTTCCAGTGTCATTGGTGGTTTTGTCT
>JAGXOB010000069.1:0-371 GCA_019894735.1 Promethearchaeota archaeon
GTCTATAAGCTAACCCCTTTTCATACATTTGAAGAAAGAAGAATTGATCAAATTTATAATAGTTAGGGTCGTGGCTGTAAATCATTCGTTTCCAATCATAGGATAATCCAATTCTTTTTTGTTGTTCCTTCATGACTTCTATGTTTTGATCTGTCCACTCTTCTGGATTAGCGCCATGATCAATAGCTGCATTCTCAGCAGGGAGTCCAAAGCTGTTATGGTATTTCGCTTAGTGTGAAATACTATCATAGCCCATAGGATAAAGGACATTAAAACCCTGCATTCTTTTGAATCGTGCTAACGAGTCTCCAATCGTATAATTACGTAAGTGTCCCATGTGTAAGCTTCCAGATGGATAAGGATACATCTCT
>JAGXOB010000069.1:381-2944 GCA_019894735.1 Promethearchaeota archaeon
CATGAATAATTTAAACCATAAATTTTTTTTGAATTAAGGTATATTCTTAATCAAAAAGGTATTCATCACAATAGTTTTCGGCCTAATAATGGCAGTAAATAATATTAGAGTGTCGATTGGGAGCGCTTCAGTACTTGGGTTATATGAAAGTAAGAGATTTAAAGACATTCCTACAACGTGTTACTTAATGACATATAAAGAAGGTCATTGTACAGCAAATTGTGGTTTTTGTCCACAAGCCAGAGAATCAGAGAGTTCAATTGAACTACTTTCACGAGTGAGTTGGCCAATTTTTTCATTTAAGGAATTTTTAACTAAATTGAATTATTTACCACCTACTAAAAGATTTAAAAGAATTTGCATCCAAACTTTAAACTATTTCCAAAATTTTCAAGATCTCTCTGAGATTATTTCTCAAATTAAAAAGAACAGCGAAATACCTATATCCGTAGCGATACCACCTATGTCCAAAGAAAAATTAGAACATCTAAAAATTATTGGCGTTGAAAGGATAGGTATAGCTCTTGATGCGGCGACACCTGAGATATTTGAAAATATTAAAGGAAAAGAAGTTAAGAGCCCTTATAAGTGGGAAAACCATATTCAAAATCTTAAAGATGCTTTAGAGATTTTTTCAGAAGGTTATGTTACAACACACTTGATAGTAGGATTAGGAGAAACTCCAAAAGAAATCTTGAAGTTGATTAGTGATCTCCATGATCTCAAAATCAAAGTAAGTTTATTTGCATTTATGCCAATAAAAGGAACAAAACTTGAAAATTTACCTCAACCTGAGGTAGTAAATTTTAGGAAAATTCAATTAGGTCGATATCTTCTAATGAATGACATTAAAAATCTTAAAGACTTCACTTTTAATAATACTGGTGATATTATTAAGTTTAACCTAAATAAAAGAGATTTATGGAATTTGATAAGTGATACAGACGCATTTTTAACTTCAGGATGTTCTGGATGCAACCGTCCTTACTATACATCAAAACCTTCAGGTCCCATTTACAATTACCCAAGAAATCTCTCTACAAATGAGAAAGAAGATATTCTTGAGAGTTTAATAAACTTTGTTCATAAAAATTAATGTTAGATAATAAGAAGGAATGGAGATTTCTTCCGTTAGAAACTAGGAATGGATATTGGAATATGGCTTTAGATGAGGCTATTTTAGACTCGGTTATTAAACGAGAGTCCCCTAATACTCTCAGGTTTTTTAAATGGAACCCATCAACTATATCGATTGGAAGAAACCAAAGTCTATCTAATGAAGTACATGTCAATATTGCTAAGGAAAGGGGTTTTAATATAGTACGGAGAATTACGGGTGGAGGATCGGTTTTTCATGATAGTACTCGTGAGATTACTTATTCTATTGTGTGTCCTACGAGATTTCTAGAAAAACTCAATGCTAAGAAAACGATTGAACAATTTGAAATAATAGAAGCGGGAATTATTTTAGCTTTAACAAATTATGGCTTGAACCCGGAAAAAGGAGTAATACATTGTCCCGCGATCTTTTTGGATGGAAAAAAGTTTTCTGGGAATGCACAAGTTAGAAAAAAAGGTTATCTCTTACAACATGGGACAATTCTGTTAGAGCTCGACCCAGAGCTTATGTATTCAGTTTTAAAAGCTCCTTATAATGTAAGTAAGTCGAAGATGGTAAAATCTGTTTATGCAAAATGTATTGGGATAAAAGAAAAATTAGAATTTTATGAAGAAAGGGATTTTCTATCTTCTCTTAAAGTCGGTTTTGAATCAACCTTAGGATTTAGATTAATAGATGGAGTTTTTACTGAGAATGAATTAAAATTGGCTAAAAATCTTGTTTCAACGAAATATTCCTGTAAGAATTGGTTAGAGAAATATGAGTAATAACAAAGCGCTATTAAAGAAGTTTAAAATTGGTACCCAAACATGGGCGGATTATAATGAGATTTTAGGTCTTGAATCTAGAGATTTAGAACCTTTTTTAAAGCTGGCTTATGATCTAAAAAAGAGAAATTTTGGAAATTTATTAAAGATCTACATTCCCAATAAAAGGTTTCCGGCAATAAGCATTACGGGAAGTGAATGCTCATTACATTGTGAACATTGTAATAAGAAATATCTTGATGGAATGAAACCAATTTTAAACAGTAACGAATTAAAGGAATATTTGATGGATTTACATAATAACGATGGAATTGGAGTATTAATCTCAGGAGGCTGTCTTCCAGATGGTTCAGTTCCTTTACTGAATTATTTAGATTCAATAAAAGAGATTAAAGAAAAAACTAGTTTAATAATAAATGTGCATGCAGGTTTACTTAACGAAGAAACTGCTAGTAAACTAGCACAAGTAGGTGTAGATATTGTATCTTTTGATGTCAATATGGATGAGGACATCATTAAAGATATTTATCACTTAGATAAAAATTTAGATGATTATAAAAAGGCAATTAGTTATATGCAAAAATACGGCATAAATATAGTCCCCCATATTTGCATAGGGTTGTACTATGGTAAACTCCATAAAGAACTGGAGACGATTAAATTCATAAAAGAATCT
>JAGXOB010000069.1:3042-5072 GCA_019894735.1 Promethearchaeota archaeon
CTTAAACCAAAGCCAGTGGATATAGCAAAAATTATTTCTGTTATTAGATTTGTTTTTCCTAATTCAGAAATCTCATTAGGATGTATGAGGCCAAGAGGAGATGTTAAAATTGAGATAGAGAAATACGCTATTGAAGCAGGTATTAATAGAATTGAGATTCCTTCGAAAAAAACTCTAAAATGGGCAAAAGAATTATATCCTAATATAGATTACAATTTTTTCTCTGCTTGTTGTGCAATTCCAGATGAATTTGAAAAATTTGCTAAGAGTAAGGATTCAGATTTAAAAAATTATCAAAAATAATATTACCAACGAACCCAATTTAAGAAAATGAATGAAAAAGTTAATTTAATTGGAATAAAGGATATACCTCTTATAAAAACCAGTGATGATCTCCCTTCGATTATTCTCAATGCTTTAAAGCAAAATAATTTAACTTTAGAAAACGGAGATATTCTAGTTATTGCTCAAACTATCGTCTCGAAAAGCCTTGGAAGAATTAAAAATTTAGTTAATATTCAACCAAGCCAAAAAGCTATTGAGATTTTTGAAAAAATGGCTCCTCTAACAAAAAAGAGTGGTTTACCTATAAAATCTCCTGAACTAATTCAAGTTATATTAGACGAATCTGAACAGGTGTTAAAAACAGACCATGTCATGATTGTTGAGACCCATCATGGTTTTGTATGTGCTAATGCGGGAATTGATCAATCAAATGTTGGAGGAAAAGACTTAATCACTTTATTACCTATAGATTCTGATAAAGAAGCAAAAAGGATTAGAGATGCACTCCAAGAGTTATCTGGAAAAAAAATAGCTATAATAATTTCCGATTCGTTTGGAAGAGCGTTTAGAATTGGAGCAGTTGGAGTAGCATTAGGAGTGTCGGGATTAAACCCAATTTTGGATAAAAGAGGGAACAAAGATTTATTTGGAAAAGAATTACAGAGTACGATTATTGGTCAAATAGATAATCTAGCGTCCTCAGCTCAATTGATTATGGGAGAAGCGGATGAGGGAATACCAGTTGTAATAATAAGAGGGTATGATTTTAATTTCGATGAGAACGCATCCATTAAACAAATAATAAGAGAGAGAGAACTCGATTTGTTTAGACAAGAGAGTCATATAAAGAGTTTTGAAAATACTTTGAGATCACGCAGAAGCTATAAGTTCGAGTTCAGTGACAAAAAAGTAAGCGAGGAATTGATAGAAGAAAGCATAGAGTTAGCTCGTTGGGCACCAAGTGCACATAATGGTCAATTTTGGCGTTATATTATAATGGAACAAGGAAATTCGCGTGAAATTCTAATTGAAAACATAAATAATAAATTAAAAGATGATTTACTTAGAGATGGAAGATCAGAAGAGTTCATTTATAGAAAAATTGAAAAAACTAAAACTAATTTTCTAAGTTCTCCGTACCTGATCCTTCTTTGTTTAGACACAAAAGAGTTAGAGAAATATTCTGATAGTGAACGGAAAAAAAATGAGTACGTAATGGGGGTACAGAGTGTAAGTGCGTCAGCAACTTATTTACTCCTTGCTTTCGAAATAAGGGGTTTGGCAGCTTGTTGGTATTGCGCTCCCTTATTCGCTAAAGATGTTATTAAGGATACAATGAATCTACCTAAATCGTTTATACCTATGGCATTTTTTACTGTAGGGTATTCCCAAAAAGAATCGGCAAAACCAAACCGTAAGGATTTGAAAGACATCTTGTTCAAAGTATAAAGATAAGATTTTGTGGTTAAATTTGAGTGACAACTATTATTTGGTACTTGCTGGAGGAGTAGGTGCAGCAAAATTCATAGAGGGGCTAGCTGAAGTAATTTATCAAGATCTATTAAAGATTGTAATTAATACTGCTGATGATATAGAATTATACGGGTTAAGGATCTGTCCCGATATAGATATAATTACTTATACTTTAGGGAAAATTGTAGATAAACAAAAAGGTTGGGGCGTTCAGGATGAAACTTTTAACTGTTTAAGCGTTCTAAAAAATTATTACGATTTTAAATGGTTCA
>JAGXOB010000069.1:5168-7461 GCA_019894735.1 Promethearchaeota archaeon
ATATTAAATTCAAAGGAATCAAAAAAGCTAAACCAGTAAATAAAGTTTTCGAATACATTGATAAGGCTGAGAGAATTATAATTTGTCCTTCGAACCCTATAGTTTCAATAGGACCTATAATCGGGTTATCTGGAATAAGAGATGCTTTAAAGAAAGTAAAACAGAAAGTTATTGCAATAAGTCCAATTATTGAAGGAAAGACAGTAAAAGGCCCAGCAGATAAATTAATGAGATGCCTTGGATTGGAAGTTTCTTGTGTAGGAGTTGCAAAATATTATAAGGAAATTATAGGTCACTTTGTTATTGATAAAAAAGATTGCAATTTAAAATCAGAAATCGAGGAATTAGGAATAAATACTTACTGTTATGATACAATAATGGATTCAATTAAAAAGAAAATAGAACTTGCTCAATTTGTAAATGATATTAAAATATGATGAAAGGATAGGAAAAAGTTTATGATGTTGTTTCCTGGATTTCAATTTCTTTATTATCATCCTTTTCTTCTTTTTTAACATAATCTCCTACCGAGGCTAATATTTCTTTAATTCGTCCTTCCTGTTGAAGCCGTATAATTAGATTTCTATGTTTTATTGAAGCAATGATCTTTGAAATTACAGGAAATGTAAGAATTAGCGGAATTAATAATACGATAATTACTTCCGGAGAATATATTGCAACGCTTTCTACGATTGCTGGAGGTAAACTAAAAACATTTACCATAAACCATTTTGGATGAATAATAATATAGCTTATGATTATTAATAAACCAACCCGAAAAACAAAATTAATCGCTGTAGAAACTACAAGACTTCTTGCTTTGGGTGCAGATGATCGAGCAGTTAAGGTATCGTGAGCTTCAGAGTCTTCTCGAAATAGTCGCTCTATGTATCTTCCAAGTCTCCTAGTTTTTGATGCAGCAGTTATCAATTTTTTTTCTTCCTCCTCTAATTTTTTTCTTTCTATCATTTCTTTAATATATGAAAATTTTTCCCCAGTCTTTGAGAAGAATTTACCAATCGTTGCTTTATCTTCGATTTCTAACTCTAGTCTTCTTGCTTTAGCTTCTTCTTTGATTTTATCAACATTTGCGGTTATATAATGAGATTCACTCTCTAATATATGCAATTGAGCTTCTAATCGTAATCTTCTTTCTAAAGATGGCTTGGTAACAGTATAAGTATAATTTATTTGAAATGCTAACTCTAAATAAATATAAGATACTATCGCAAGAAGAATAACGGGACTACTAAAGAATTGAAATATATTATCGATGGGAATCTGCTCTAATGAGGGGTCAAGAGGATTAGGTAAACCCTCCAGGTATGGAATACTAACATAAAAAAGGTCTAGCATATCTCTAAGCCCAAATACCATAAGAGGTAATACAAGCATAAGTACGATAGAACCTATAACAATAATATCATTCTTAGGATCAGTTTTTAGAAAAGCTTTGATTACGTACAATATTGTAATTATAAAAAGAACTTGAAATGCGATTAAATACAGATTTTCACTAAAAATCGCGAATTCTTGACCAAGTAAATCAGGAATAGCAGTAAATTCTGGTGTTGTTCCATCAGGGAATGTAAACCATAGACTAAATAACTTTCTAAAAAAATCATCCAATAATGTAAGTAAGTTCGGTTGACCGAGAGATGCGATAGACACGCAGACGAACGCAACACCGTACACTACTGCAAACACCAGATATGTTGTTATATTTTTTAGACTATTGAGAAATGATGTTAAAACGAGTTCTCCATCTGAAGTGGTAATTACATCATCGAAATGAAAAACCGAGAGAAATAGGAATAAAATCCATACAAAAATTAGGACATTAATTATTTTCAAAACTAAAATATAATTTCTCGCCATCTTTTAATATGCACTCCCCTTTCTCTTTGCTTCCATATAGTTGCCTAAGACTTGATTCATCATATCATCTGGACCTACTGTTATAATGTTAACTCCGAGATTTCTTACCTGATGTTTAATACCAATAATGTGTTCCATCATTTCTTCACTGATTGCTTCTGCAAGAGCTTTATCTGTTGATGATAAATCAATTTCGTGTATCTCAAACCAAGGACTGAAGGGATTAATAATTATAACTGTATGGTTGAAAGGAATTAATTTTCTAATTGCTTGTCCAATTTCTTTAACGTTTGCTTCTAAATCTGAAATGATGAAAATTAAGCTGCGTTTTTGATATCTTCTATTTAAATAGTCCATTGCTTCTACAAAACGTGATTTCCCCTGCGGTTTAATTCTTGCAACAAAATCTAATACC
>JAGXOB010000069.1:7558-12321 GCA_019894735.1 Promethearchaeota archaeon
CTTGATAAAAGTGATCTTCTCCACTCCTTGGTTTTAAAAACTTGAAATTCTTTTTATCTGAGAATGTATACACACCTACATTATCTTTACGAGATAAAGCAACCTTTGTTAATAACATACACGCTCTGATCGCATATTCAAATTTAGTGTTTTCAATCGCCCCACCTGCCATTGAATTTGATGAATCGACTAAAATCATAACAGAGACATCTCTCTCGCTTTCAAATTCTTTAACGATTAACTTCTGGGTTCGAGCACTCGCTTTCCAGTCAATCAACCTATACTGGTCTCCAAAAACATATTTTCTCATACCATAGAATTCTGAGCCAAGACCTTTTTGTTTAGATCTTTGTAGTCCATAATTTTGACTTAAAGAACGTTTGGATCCTAAAATCTCTATTCTTTTAATATCTTCATAAGGGGGATAAACTAGTATATCGGAAACGCTATCGGGTACAATTCGTTCAACCGAATTAAACCCTAACCTATCTTTAACTACCAAGGAAAGTGGTCCTAAGGGATATTCTCCCCTTACTTTTGGTTCTAATATATAACTGAACTTTATTTCCTTTTTGGGTCCAATTCTTGTAGATATGAAATTTTCTCCTAATATTAACCTGAAAAGCTCGGGATTGTAATAATCCCTAATTTCAAGGAAATCAAAACTATTTTTCCCAGTATTCTCAATTACTACTTTAACATGCACAAAATCGTCTTTAAATACCTTCTCTTTTTCGAGCTCTCTATGAACACGTAATTCTTCTATATTCATTTGATAATAGAAAAGAGGTAGGCTTACAACAGTACTAAATATCAAAAGAATAGCAAAATAAATTAAGAAGTAATTCTCAAATGCAAATCCAGCTGTTAGAAAAAAAACTGAAAATAAGATTAAAGTCCTTCCTTTTCCTCCTAACATTTCATTACTCCTTCCTTAAATTATTTAGATTTTTTTTCCAGTGAAATTTTCTTAAAAAAAACTTTAGATAGGGATTGGGATATCTTCGATGATATTCTTGATCACGGTTTTTACATCAAGGCCTTCTAACTCTGCTTCTGGTTTCAATAAGATTCGATGGTTCAAAGCGGGGATCACTAACGATCTTACATCGTCTGGTGTTACATAAACTCTTCCTAAGATTGCTGCTCTTGCTTTAGAACACTTCATCAACACGAGAGATGCGCGTGGACCACATCCAAGGGAAATTTGAGGATGATTTCGAGTTTTTAACACAATATCTCTTATATATTTTAAGATTCTATCATCTATGTAAACCATATTCATTAGTTTTTGAGCAGCAAGTAATTCTTCTCCACTAGTTATAGCCTCTACGGAAGGAGAGTCTCCTGAGATTTGTCTTCTCATGATGTCAACTTCTTCTTCCTTTTCTGGATATTCTAACCAGAGTTTCATGAGAAATCGATCAAGTTGTGCTTCTGGTAAAGGGTAAGTCCCTTCCATCTCTACAGGGTTTTCTGTTGCGACAACCATAAAAGGTTTGTCAAGGGCTAGAGTTTCTCCTTCAATAGTTATTTGCCTTTCAGCCATTGCTTCGAGGAGAGCTGCTTGAGTCTTGGGAGCGCTTCTATTAATTTCGTCCGCTAATACAATATTCGCAAATAGTGGACCCTTTTGAAGAACAAAAGCCCCCTCGTTTTGATCAAATATTTTGGTACCAGTAATATCAGATGGAAGCAAATCTGGAGTAAACTGGACTCTTCTAAACGATATTCCTAGCGTTTTTGCGAAAGTTTTTGCCATAACAGTTTTTCCTAAGCCGGGTACTCCTTCAAGAAGGACATGGCCGTTAACTAGCAAAGCTATAAAAAGCTGCTGTAAAATATCTCCGTATCCAACGATCACACGACTTACTTCTGAGAGTACTTCTTGTGCTATTTCTCTAATAGGTTCTACATTTAATTCTTCCCTATCGTAGTATTTTGCTTTATTAGGGGTTTCCATTATTTATCACATCTTTTATTTTTTTATTTTTTATTTTAAATCTTTTTCTTATTTTATTTTAGATATTTTTTTCTTTAAATTTAATAATTTGATTATTTTTTATATGTTATTAACCACCCACTCCATCTCGTAGTAGAGGTTTTCAAAATCCTGTTCATTTTTTACTTTGCTTTTTCCTTCTTTAATTGCGATAATGTTGTCCATAAATTTGGTGATTCTTCTGATTTTAAGTTTTGTAATATTTGGTTCCTTAGCGATAACCAAATTTAATACATTTTGAGTAGTAATTTTTTGCCCGCGCAAAAGTGCATTTAGTTTCCTCTCTAATCTCCTATAGAGTAAAGTTAAAGCTTTACCATATCTGCTTTTCTCTCTATACCACTCAATTTTTTCTGCGAAAAAGGAAGAAGTTCTAAATTTTTCTCGTTCTTCTTTTCTATCTTGTTCTTGGGCTTTCTTTTTCTCTTCTTTTTCATCTTTTTTTGGTAGATATTTTTTTAATGAATAAATTGCTAAAAGGGGATAAATCCAGGCTGTAATTGGATTTGTACTTAAATGAATTATATATTGAGTAATAAACCCAAAGATGCCCGCAGATGTCAAATCTCTTGAATATTCAGGTCGGATGTGAGCTTCATCAAAAATAACAACCCAATCTTGTTTGGGTTCGCCATAAGTAAGCCAATTTATGATATTCAATCCAAATTGGCGATTGTCATATGCAGGTTCAGCAATTAACTCATTATTAAATAAACTTGCATCAGCTGAAACAAAAAATCTTGAGGTTCCAGCGTCTTTTGCCATAAACACACCTTGTGAATAACCACCAAGAGGCCATTTTGGTGGAAATCCCGGTAACGATCCTCCTAAGATGCTTAAATCAACAAAATCATCGTCAAAATCATACATATGGTCTCCATTTTTATCGACATACCCATAGTCTGTGGTTGAGCCAACTAAATCCCAACCAAAATAGGAAATAAAAGGTCCTCCTACAACGGAAGAAGCTTCTGATAGAATGACTTGATTAATCCCGCTAGTCGTAGGATGAGGTGAAAATGCTTGTATTACAGGAAAATCTGGTGCCGTATCGTATGATGCATTATCTCTCAGGATTCCGTTTGCGAATATTGTAACTGGGATAGTTCCTCGAAGAGCTGGATCCAACAAACTAGCAATATAAATTTCCCATAATAAAGTGCTCGTACTACCATGATCATGGCATATAAACAACGAATTTTTTGTATTTGTTGTATTATCGAAACGGAAAAAATCCATGAAGTATGGTATTTCAAATATTGGATTATAAAATTGGTTGGGACCTAATAATATTAACAAAATAGATTTATCCAACCGTTCTGTAGCGCTCAAGCTTGATTGAATTGACATTACATCATATCCATCATTCTCGATAGTCTTTCTGAAATCGCTTGCTCCATTCCAATCGTTGTTGTAAATGGAAAAATTTTGATCATTTTCTCCTTGATCAAATATCGGCCCAAATAAGGGTATAAATGTAAATACGAAAATAACTAAGAATAGGGCTTCTTTATAGGCGGAACCTACTTTTGCTTTTTTACGAGATTGTACTTCTCTAGATCTTTGAACAGTTACATTTCTAATAAAAATAATTAAGCCAAAGCCTAAGAAAATTGCTCCAATATAACAAACTAAAGGTAGATAATTTGCCCAAATTGGAAGTTCAGCTCCCATGTTATATATCGGATAAAGCTCAATGAAATTACTGATAAATACACCATAGATTATGAGAAAAATCGTGAAAAACACTATGACTAAACCCTTTGAGAAAGTAACATTACTCCCAGATGATTTTCCAACACTTGGCATTTTATTATTTTTTATCCATTTTTTATAATATTTATCAATTGGAACTATATTACTAAAAACTCATAGTAGGTAATGTTTTTCCAGTAATATCGTTGTATAGGTTTGAAAACAATTGAACTGTGAAATTTAATTCTTTCCCTGTTGGTTCTACTCCACCATATATGATATCTTCGATCTTCTTTATGAAGGGATATATCGTTTCTGGTTTTTGGCCTAATTCGTTAACGCAAGTTATAGCATATTCTCTTATAGTTTGATAGGCTAATCGTGGTTTTTTAAATTTGAGAGTTATAATATCGTTGTATATAAGGTAGATGTAAGCAATAGCTTCTTTCGCTCTATGGGAATCTGTTAAAGTCTTAACATTTTCAAACTTTAGTTTTATGTCTACTTCAGGTTCTTGTTCCTTTTTTGATTTTTTCTTTTTTGCCATATTCTTTACCAATTTTTGTTTTTTTTAATTTATTTAATAATTTTTTTTGACTTTAAATTTCTTTCTACTTCTGTTTTTTATTATTCTATCAAGTCTTTTTCTTTTAATTATTCATTAAAAATTTAATTCAAAATTATAACCGGTTAATTCAAAATAAATAGGAGAAAATAAATTAATGGTGCCGTAAAATTCATTATCCGTAATTTGAAATGGTTTTGCGTAAATAATCTCTTCTACTTTTTGTATAAATGGATAGATTGTAGCTGGACTTAATTTTAAATTCTTTACAGAAATTATAGCAAAATCTCTTATCGTCTCATTACCTTTTCTAATTCTACCAAATTTAGCACTTATTAAATCCATGTAAATTGCATTAAAAAGATAAGATAAAGATTCTTCTAACCTACCGGATTCCTTTAAAATTTTAAGATTTATTATTTTATTTTCAAGTGGTAAATTTACTACCTTTGATAATTTATCTTGTTTCTTATAGTAGCGATATCCATAAAATGCTAAGCC
>JAGXOB010000006.1:0-54478 GCA_019894735.1 Promethearchaeota archaeon
TTATAATTCCCTCGAAATTTTTTTTCAATAAAGCGGTAGACCAACGAAGTTTTACCGACATTAGCTTCTCCGAGCACACAAATCTTTATAATATAGTTAGAATTAACAGTCATATTTACTCACAAGATCAATTGATTTTTTTTTAATTTCATAATAATATTTATCCTTAATAATAATTTTCATGTCGAGACTGATACGCATTTTTTTACCATTAAAAGGTGTTCTTAAACCAGCGATACTGTTTTATGAAAAATTAGCGTAAGTGTCTATTTTTTGCGATATGGCATTAACAGTGTTAACATATTCAGAATACAGTTTTGGAATTAGATTGCTTGTTCTAGCTTTATTATATGCAAACAGAAACAGTTGATTTAAGGAAACATCATTATTAATATCGTATATATCCTTATTTAAGTCGAATCTTTCGCTATTTTGATCAATGAAATTACAAAGAAGGTATCTATTTTCGTTAGATAATTCTAATTCGTTCATTAAACCATATATCCTTAAAATTAACGGTCCTCGATACTTAATATTTTTGTTGTTAATAGTCTGAAATAATTGAAGGAATTTTTTTCTCTTTAATGACAATGACATGATTACTAATATCGGAATATTATTTATCATCATAAATAATATCTAGGTAATACCTAGAACACAAAAACACTAAATATTCCTAGTTTTAAAAATAGTATTCAAATCCTTTGAATTTATGTTGAGCTTCCTTGTACTCATATTCAACAGTTTCTACTTTAGCGGAGTTCGGACCTTTTTTAGCGAATTTTAATAATTCTTTTAATGCAGCTTCTGGCCCTTCAGCCTCAATATATACGCTACCGTCAGGTAAATTCTCAACAGTGCCCGTCAGGTCTAGTTTCCTAGCTACTTTGCGCGTTGTATAGCGAAAAAATACACCTTGAACAAGTCCGTGTACATGTATGATAATTTTTTTCATAAATTAAAGGGTTCAGGGGCTATTTTTTTGCTAAATTTTTCATTATTTCAATATTTTCATCAAGCAACTCTTTTGAGACATTAGGATGAATATCTAAGGCGAATATTTCTTGAGTAATCTTTTCTACTCTAGGTAAATTAACTTTTTTATAGTCAATTTCTTTACCATAGAAAGGACAAGACCAGGGACATCCATGTGAATACGCTATTTTTTCTTGAAATAATTTGGTCTTATAAAGGGGTTTTGGATAAAGCACTTTACTTCTTGGAAAAGATTTCAGGAATTGAGGTTTTGTTAACCCTAAGATATCTGGATTGATGCGCCCAATCCAATAATTAAATGCGGGACTGCAATAATCAGGTACGAAAGGGGGTTGTATCCCTGGAATCTCAGAAGTTGCTTTAGACATATATAGTGCATTTTCATTTCTAATCTTAATGAAATCATCTATTTTTTTTAGCTGGACTCTACCAATTGCACCTTGAATTTCGGTCATTCTATAATTATAACCTAATCTATTATATACATACCACTCAGGTTCACCATGATGTCTTAATAATCGACTTTGTTCAGCTAACGCATCATCGTTAGTAGTAATCATACCCCCTTCCCCTGTAGTTATATTTTTAGAAGGATAAAAACTAAAGCACCCTATATGACCTATAGCTCCGACTTTTTTGTTATAGCATTTTGTTCCAATGGATTGAGCCGCATCTTCTATAATGTGAATTTCATTATCTTTTGCAATATCCATAAGAGCACTCGTATCGGCTCCAATTCCGGCTAAATGGACAGGAATTATTGCCTTAGTTTTATCTGTTATTTTTTCCTTAACCGAATTGGGATCCAGAGTGTAAGATTTATCATCGATATCAGCAAATATAGGGATTGCGTTATTGTGGAGAACTGAACTGGCTGTTGCAATAAAAGTAAATGGCGGAATTATTACCTCATCTCCTGGGCCGATATTTAAAGCAGCAATGGCGATATGAAGTGCTGCTGTACCAGAATTTACAGCAATGGCATGTTTTACACCGATATAACGAGCGAATTCCTCCTCAAACTTCTTAACGAATTCACCGTGTAATAGGGTTAGCATCTGCGATTTCATAACTTTTAGAACTTCGTTTTGTTCCTCGTCTGAAAGATTCATAATTATCTCAATATTATTTTAAAAAGCAAATTTTAAACTTATAATAATTAGAATAAATGCCTTTTTAATAATCTAATTCTTTATTAAAGCGCTTTTCAACATAATTAGATATTAAGAAAATATGAATCTTTTTCACTATTATAACTGATGACTTTATTTTTAGACAGGGTTCTTAGAACATCATCTAACCAACTTTTACTGGTATTAATAGAAGTTCTTAACTTTTTATATTCCATCTCATTATTAATAGCTAATAAAAATTGAATTTTACTCTTAACTTTTAGGTGATCTGATTTTACTATCTTCTCAAATCTTTTTTTTAAATCATATTCCATAGTTTTTAGTTGGGCTACTTCATTGCTTAATTTACCTATAACTTCATCTCTAGTCCTGAAAACATTTAACGAGAGCTTGTATATTCGTTCTAAGTGCTCTTTGAGCTTATTTTCATTTAATTCTAACTCAAGTTCTTTTTTAAATTCATCTAAAATGATGGTGTAATCCGAACTATCATCATATTTATCTAGAACTAATACTATTATAATTTCTTTATTTTCGTTGTAGTAAGATATCGAATTCCAGTCTTTTTCTTCAATAGTAATGTAGGATTCAACAAAATTATGTGAAATTTGAATTTGCTGCACAACATTATCCAGAATTTTTAAACTCTCCGGAAACTGCATGTGTATGTTTCCACCAAGAACCTCATCCCACTTAATCAAACAAATACCTAGAGGAAAAGTAACTCACCAGAAAAACCTAATGCTTCCTTTAAAAATTATAAAAGTTTTTATTAATAAATTTACTTTTTAATTGTTTGATTTGACAAATATAAAATCTATTTAGAGGAATTACTTTCTCTCATATAATAACAGTATTAGGTTAGGTGTCCGCCAATAAAAATAAATAGTAGAAAATGTATCTTATAAATAGTGATTCTGGTATGTACCTTTATTATGTCTATATTTTAGAAACAATCGCAAAAAATAACAGAAAATATTTCTATACGGGATACACAAATAACTTGTATAGAAGATTACAAGAACACAAAAAGGGAGCGGGAGCTAAATTTTGTCGTGGAAAGAAGAGCGTTACACTTAAGTATTTTGAAACTTATTACGAAAGGAGTTTGGCTATGAAACGAGAATTGGAAATTAAAACTTTTACAAGAACACAAAAAATTCAACTTATAAGAACTTTTAATGAAGATGATCTAGCTGAACAATAACTCAAACTTTCTAATTATTCTAGTAGGATTACCTGCATCGGGAAAATCTAGTTTTGCAGTTAAACTAAAAGAAAATTTGGAGTCGAATTTTCAAACTAAAGTAAAAATTATCGATCCAGACATTATTAGAGACGTTACTTCTCCAAACAGTTTTGATTTTAAAAATGAGCCCCAAATACGAGAAAAAACTATACAATCAGTAAGGAAACACCTTAATAAGGGAAAAATTGTTATCAGCGATGATTTAAATTACTATTCAAGCATGCGACACGATTTAAAAATAATTGCTGATAGTTTAAACATTAATTTTTATATCGTATATATCTCAACGCCGCTTAAAATTTGTTTGAAAAGGAATGAAGAGAGAGGAAAACCGATTCCCAACAAAGTTATTGAAAATATTTACGCTAAATTTGATAACTTTAATAAATATAAATGGGATACTCCATTCGAAACTTATGAGATTACAAAAACTGAAGATGTAATTCGATTTATCGAGATCTTAAGTGACAAGATTGCTTTAAATCTTAAAGAACAAATAAAAAGTATAGAACCATTACAAAATAAACCTTCTAATTCAATTCGGGAGGAATTAGATTTAATCACGCGAAAATACATTGGTGAACTATTTAAAAATCCAAACAATCATAGTTTAAGAGAAGCAATTTTAGAATGTAGGAAATCATTTGTTAAAAGTAACTCTGATGAATCCCTTGATGTCAATAAGATTTTAGAAGATTTTAAATTATATTTAGATAAAAAGTTAAAAATCTAAAACTTTACATTAGATTAAAGTATTAAAGCCTTCTCGAAATTTGAATCGAATTCTAAATATCTCTTTCATTAAAGTTAATTGTTCAGTTTTTTAAAACCAACCATTTTAGGTTTTTAACTTTTATACTATTAAGTGAGATCAAAAAACTAGCTTATCGTAAAAATAAATCCTTTAGCGAATTAAGCAAATCTGGTTTTTAAACAATCTTTAGCGGATTATAACTCTTAATTTACTTGAAATGAGCTATTCAGACACATTATAATAAATAATGCAAAAGAAAATAAAGAACCATTATTTCTTTTAGAGTAGAGAAAAAAAAATAATTTGAATATAATGAGCATAGAAAGGGAAAAAAAAACAGCGAAACTAAAAGTAGAAAGATTAGAACCAAGCCGAAGTGGAAGAAGTCTATGTTATATAGATCAAGCCATATTGGATAAATTAGATTTATCTACTGGTGATATAATAGAAATAATTGGCAGAAAGAGAACTGCGGGTATTGTTGTAGCTAGTTTTGCTGACAAGGGAAAAGATTTTATTAGAATAGACGGAATTCAAAGAAAAAATTTAGGTTCTACTATTGGAGAATTTGTAACAATACGACCCACGCTTGCTTCACCTGCGAGAGAGATAGAACTTGCTCCAACAAAGGAAATTTACGATATTAAAAAACAAGCTGACATAATAAAAGGGAAATTGATTGATAAACCTATTATGACCGGTGATGTTATTGATGTTCCTGGAGCCTTCATTAAAACTGACGAAGAAACTAATCCTATGAATGGATTTATGAGAATGTTAGGGGGTGGAGGGGGTTCAAGAAGACCAACTCTCGGACCATTAAGATTAATTGTGCTAAATACGAAACCTAATAACGAAGTAGTTAAATTTACAAGGGACACTAGGATAAAATTAAATAAAAAAGTTGCTTTACTCAATGTTTCCGGTGAAATTATTACTTATGACGATGTGGGAGGGTTAACAGACGAGATTCAGAGAATTAGAGAAGTAGTGGAATTACCTATCAGACATCCCGAATTATTTCGTAGATTGAACATTGAACCACCAAAAGGAGTCCTCTTTTATGGCCCTCCTGGCACGGGGAAAACCTTAATAGCTAAGGCTGTTTCTCAAGAGGCGAACGCGAATTTCTTTCTAATAAACGGCCCTGAAATTATGAGTAAATTCTACGGAGATAGCGAGAGGAATTTAAAAGGTATTTTTGATGAAGCTGAAAGAAATTCACCTGCGATAATATTTATAGATGAACTCGACTCAATCGCTCCTAAACGAAGTGAAGTTACAGGAGAAGTTGAACGAAGGGTTGTATCCCAGCTACTTACTCTGCTTGACGGGATGAAGGGGAGGGAAGGTGTAATAGTGATCGGTGCTACAAATCGAATTGATGCAATTGATCCTGCATTACGAAGACCAGGACGGTTTGATACTGAAATAAAGTTTAGAGTTCCAAATAAAAAAGCAAGAAATGAAATTTTTAAGATTCACACTCGGGGAATGCCAATAGAAGCGGATGTTGACATTGAATTCTATTCTGATACAACTCACGGATTTGTAGGCGCGGATATCATGGCATTCGTTAGAGAAGCGGCTATGGACGCTATAAGAGATATATTACCTGAAATTAACATCGATAAATTAATCCCTATTGAAATTATACAGAACTTATTTGTAAAAGATAAAAATTTTCAGAAAGCTCTTAGAGAAATAAAACCATCTGCCGTAAGAGAATATCTAAGGGAGATTCCCGAAGTTTCTTGGGATGACATTGGAGGTTTAGAAGAAATAAAACGAGAATTAATTGAAACTGTTGAATGGCCATTAAAACATCCAAAATTATTCAGTAAGGCGGGAATTCGGCCTGTTGGCGGTATATTACTTTTTGGGCCCCCGGGTTGTGGGAAAACGCTTTTAGCAGAAGCAGTAGCCACCGAAACGAACTCCAACTTTATAGCTGTTAAGGGGCCTGAACTAATGTCGAAATGGGTAGGTGAATCTGAAAAAAACATTCGAGGAATATTTGCTAAAGCTCGAGAGTTATCACCTTCAATTATTTATTTTGATGAGATTGAAGCTCTTACATCCACTAGAGGAGAATGGAAAGGGTCTGCAGTATATGATACCGTAATGACCCAACTTTTAACTGAAATGGACGGAATTGAGAGTAATGCAGGTATTATTATTTTAGCAAGCACGAATCGTCCAGATTTAGTTGATCCCGCACTATTACGTCCGGGAAGAATCGATAAAATCCTTTATGTAGTTGCTCCAAATTACGAAGGAAGAATCAAGATTTTAGAAGTCCATACGAGAAATATGCCATTGAAAGAAGATGTTTCTTTGAAGAATTTAGCTTTGATGACGGAAGGTTATAGTGGAGCAGATTTAGAAAACTTATGTAGAGAAGCAGGGTTACAGGCAATAAGAGAGAAATTGGAAGACTTTGATTTTATAGAATTGAAGCACTTTGAGTATGCACTTTCGAAAGTTGGCTCAACATTACATAAAGAAACTATTGATAAGTACGAAAATTTAGCAAAACAACTTACTCAAGACCAAAAAATAAAAGAAAGCGATTCAAACTTGTACAAATAGCCGTTAAAAAATAAAGTATTAGCGGATTTACTATTTTTTTAATTATTATCTAATTTTTAAAATCCTTTATTTTTGTAGAAAGCAATTTTAACTAACTTCTAATATTATACTCCTTTTGATGGATTATTATATTAAAGGAGTATTAATAATTATAAAATTAAGCTAAAAAACCTAAATTTCAGATTATGAATGCTAATTTAGAGCAAATTCTTAAGAATTTGGTAAAAATACCTACGGAAAATCCACCGGGGAAAACTGATGAAATCATCGCCTACCTAATCTCTGATGTTTTTAAGGAGTCTGACGGTTTTCACAATGAGATTATGAATTACAATAAAAAAGACATCGAGTTAAAGAACCTTATTACGAGAATCGGAACCGGGAAGGAGAAAATTATACTTTCAGGGCATTTGGATGTTGTACCGGTAGGCGAAGAATCACAATGGAAATATCCTCCTTTCTCTGCCGAAGTTATTAATGGAAAAATGTATGGTCGAGGGACTTGTGATATGAAGGGGGGTTTAACCATGCTTATTGGAACATTATTAAATCTAAAAAAACATCCGGAATTTTTAGAAAAATACACAATTATCCTAATAGCTAGTGCTGACGAAGAAGCAGGAATGACTGGAGCATATAATTGTGTTAGAAAGGGTATTATGAAAGATTCTATTTTACTTATAGTTGGAGAACCGACAAATATGAATATAGGAATAGCCGAAAAAGGATTATTATGGGCTGATATCCATATTTATGGAAAAGCTGGGCATGCCTCAACCCCCGAATTAGGTATAAATTCCATAGAATGTACATTAAACCTTATTCCACAGCTTCATAAATGTTTAGATAACATTGAGAATCGAGTTCTGGGTAACTCTACTTTAAATATTGGAAGAATATCTGGAGGAATTGCGAATAATATTGTTCCAGAAAAAACTATTTTATCTGTTGACTATAGGTATATCCCTGAACAAGATTATATGAAATTGAATGAGAACATACGAGCCATCGATGCTTCTCCATGTAGATCAGAAGTTAAAATTACCCACACTCTTCCAGCAATTCAGACTGATACGGGAAACCTTTTTATTCAGAATCTTAAGAAGATTAATGGAAAAGAATTTATCGGCTTACCTTATGCTACAGATGCAGGAGTTCTGGTTCAAATAAAAAATCCTGTTCCATTTGTGATCTATGGCCCAGGCGACCCTGGAGTAATCCATAAACCGGATGAATATATTGAAATAGGAGATGTTCTTAAAGCAACAGAAATTTTATCTCAGGCTCTTCTACATACATATATAGGAAAATAACATTCATATCTTCCTCATAAACTTTTCAATCCTATTCATAGCTTCTTCGAGTTTTTCTAATTTTGTGGCATAAGACATTCTTAACATGTATTCTGAATAAGAACCAAAGACATTTCCAGGTACGATAGCAACGGCTTGATCTTTCATAACCCTTTTCGAAAATTCAGCTCCAGTTAATTTAGAGTTGTTGATTTTCGGCATTATATAAAACGCTCCTTTTGGTTTTACAACTTCAAAACCCATTTCGCTTAATCGATTGTAAGCTAATAAGCGCCTCTCATCAAAATTCTTTAATATATCGTTAAAAAAGCTGTTATCCATTTTTAAAGCCTCTAAAAATCCATACTGAGCTGCATGGTTTGTGCCTGCTACGGTGTATTGATGATATTTTTCCATTGTATCTATAATTTCTTTATTGGCAGCTACATACCCTAATCTAAACCCTGTAGCGGAATACAATTTTGACATAGCGTTTATAGTTATAGTTCGCTCAAACATGTCTTTTAATGAAGCTGGGCTTGTATGTTTATTGCCATCATAAAGGTAATTTTCGTAAACTTCGTCAGAAATTAAATATAAGTCGTTGTTTTTAACGATTTCAACGATTTCCTCTAATTCGTTTGGATCTAAAGAATATCCGGTAGGATTGTTAGGTGAGTTAATTAAAATCGCTTTAGTCTTTTCTGAAATTGAATCTTTTATTTTCTCAATATCGGGACTAAAATCGTTTTTTCTCTCTATTTCAATAACTTTTAAGTCAAAGAATGAACTCAAATAGAAATATGAGATGAAGTTTGGAGAGTTGATTATAATTTCATCACCAGGATTAAAGATTGATGCAAAAGTAAGACTAAGCGCTTGGGATCCTCCGTTTGCAAGCATTATATTATCTTTCCAGATAGTATCAATGTTGTTGACAGTTTTTAATTTATTTTCAAGCTGCTGCAATAACTCTGGAATACCTCTAGTGGGTGCGTAATATGTAAATTTCTTGTTTAAGGCATTTATATTTCCTTCTATTGCTGGTTGAGGCGTTGGAAAATCCGGTTGACCAATTCCTAAGCTTATAACATCAGATCGTCCTGCAGCAAGGTCAAAAAGCTCTCGTATTTTTGATTTTGGTGCATTTCTTATCTTTGTTGATAGTTCTTTCATTTTTACCACTTAATCAAAATAATATATAATAATGATTAGTACCTTAAAAGGGATTGAACTGGAGATTTATTCTACAATTAAGCTATCCTAAATTTTTTCTCCATAATTTCGTAAAATTTGGTACACTAAATTTTTAAAGGCTTCTTCTACGTTTTTTCCAAATTTAGCGCTTGTTTCAATAAAAGCACTAGCACCGATTTGTTTAGCTAAATTTTCACCCTCTTCTTTACTGACTACTCGCTGTGCATCTAGATCGATTTTATTGCCAATTAAGATATATGCACCTTCTTTTTTTACGAAATTTTTAAAATCTTTTAACCATTTTGATTCGATCGCGGAAAAACTTTCGTGACGAGTGACATCGTACACAAGCAAACTCCCAACACATCCTTGAAAATACATGCTACGAATAACATTATATTTCTCTTGACCTGCGAGATCCCACATTATTAATCGTACCTTAGCATTAACTTTATCTATGTTTACATCTTTCCGGATTATATTTGCCCCTAATGTAGGCTTATAATCTTCTTGAAACGAACCTTCTGTAAATTGATTAATAAGTGAAGTTTTCCCGACTGCACTCTGTCCTAAAATAGTGATCTTAAAAACATATTCCTTAATTTCAGTGGACATACCTTCTGCTGGCAATTTTACGATAAATCTCTTGTGATTTTTAGAATTGAAATAAATATGACAAAAAGTATTTTGATTTTTGATATATTTAACCTTTCGTGATTCTAGGATATAAATGTTTTCTCAATTCGCAATTTCAATACAAACGAATTATGATTTGGATTATTAATATTTTCTTTCGTTTCGTAGGGAACTACGCAAAAATCTGAAGGTAAACTTTTTTCTAACGAATGGATTAAAAAACTTTTAAACAGTTCGCAAGAAATTCCAATTTCTGAACAAAAAATACACTTATCAACCCGAATGATAACCGTCTCAGCTCTATTTTCCACAATCTTAACTTTCCAATCAGTGACAATCAAATTATTGATTTCTTCCACAATTTCTTCGAAAACTTTTCCATAAGGGAATAAATAAAATGAGAATTTTCGACCAATTTCAGATAACAATTCAGTTGAGTCGAAAAGCAAACAATTTTGAGCAGAAATTATCTTTTTAAACGAAAAAAAATCAATTTCTCCCTCGGGATCCACCTCTCGTATATCTTTCAGTTCCAACAGTCCCGCTTCTTTTAAAATTGATTTCATGCCGTCGTAATCTAGGTTATCCATATAGGATTGTAATAACGCGGTTAACACTCTATTTTTGACCGTTCCTCGATATTCTCCTATTATATCCGTATTGTCTACCATAAAATCTGAATCATTACTACTTCTTCTTATATATCTAATAAATAAGAGTTTAAATTTAAATACTATTTGTTAGTAATGTGTTTCTAAGGTTCATAAAAATGAAGTAAAAATAAGTAATAAAACAAGATAAAAATTTAAAAAAACGATTATTCCTTAACAGTTTCTAGCAGTTCTTTGATCTCTGCTTGGATAACTTCTGCTTTTTTAGCTGTTTCGCCTTTAATGGCATTGGCAAGCTCTAATCTTTCGCGATGTAGTGTGTTCATCGCGCAGAAGGGTATCTCCAAAGTTTTTGAGTTATCTTCAGGATCTACTACGCCGTAATGGACCAAGCATCGACAAACTCTGTCCAAATCAAAATTGTATGCGTCTTGAAAATGCATTGCACTTATCATGAGATTTTTAGTATGCAAAAAGTTCGCAGCGCTTGCTAAGTTTGGTGACGCAATAAGTCGCGCAAATCCTTGATAGGTTTTATTAGTTAAGATTTTTTCTGGATGTTTTATGTATTTAATTCCTCCAGCAAAGTAATATGCTTTCATCATCTGTCGATATCCTAAATCGGTCATTTCGTCTATGAATTTCCCAACAGTACTAGCAATAACTCCATAATCTTTAAGATTTATGCTCCCTAATAAACCCGTAGGTTTTGGGATTTCTTTATTTTGAATCATGTCATAAACTTTGTTTGACCACTCAATAAGACCTTGCGAGTCAAAATAATCATCGAGGGATTCCCATTCGTCCTTGTCATTAACAATTATTATCGTAGCAAAACCGCAATCCTTGTGGCTCGTCATACCAAATTCGGGCATGTTATCGAACCAAGCTAATAAACGGGTCATTTTTGCTGTGGTTGCTATAGGATAAAATCTTTTTATTGCGTTGTTTGTGTGTTTATTTATGGCTACCTTGAGATCTGAAGTCGTATACCTTAAATCCATCAGTTCTTCAAAACTGATCCGTCCACAAAGTGCGACTGGCTGGAAAACTACTCCAGAAACTACATCGCTGTTCGCCTTCGCAAAATCTAATATATTTCCGATTTCATGATCGTTAACGCCTTTCGCAATTACAGGAACTAACATTGTACCGAAATATCCGATTTTTCGACAATTTTCGATAACCCGCTTCTTTAACGGCCATAGGTTGACTCCACGAACTTTTTTCCAAGCTTCTGCATCGTCTGTAGCATCAAATTGTAAGTAGATCGCATCCATTCCTGCGTCCTTGCACTTCTGTAAAAAATCAATCGACTTCGCGAACCTCACACCGTTGGTTGTCACCATTACTTCAGTGAACCCGAGTTCTTTTCCTTTACGGATGATGTCTGGGAGATCGTCTCTAATTGTAGGTTCTCCACCAGATATTTGGAGCATAACAGCTGGAACTGGTTTCATTGATCTGAAGTGTTCCATTATTTGGACTATCTGATCGTACGTGGGTTCTACAACGTACCCTTTCGCACTTGCGTTCGCAAAGCAAATTGGACAAGTTAAATTACAGCGGTTCGTAATATCGATTAGACATATGTTAGGCGCACTTTTGTGATTTTCACAGAGACCGCAATCGTATGGACAGCCTTCATCGCACTCTTTAATTCCAGAAGAAACGGATTCAGGTTTAGTAGTGTGTCCTACGGTAGAGCCTATATCGTCCGTGAAAGTTTCGCTCCACTTGTATTCTTCTGGATCAATAGAGAGTTTGTCTTTAAAATGTCCATGCTCCTTGCAATCTTTTCTCATCATGACAAAGTTAGTTTCTGGATCGACGTAAATTTCCGCTGAAATAGTCTGTAAGCATTCTGGGCAGATGCTTCTTGTTTGCCTTATAATATCTTCTGTCATAAGCATCAATTTAAGTAGTTTTTTAGTATTTATTTAACAATTTGTTTATTAAAATAACATTCTATTTTAATTTTATAAGAGAATTAAGAGTATTTATTGTATTATCTTATAAAAAAGAATTGCTTTACTCCTAAAACCAATCGTTACTTATTTATTCTCCTCATCTCTTCATTTCAAAAATAAAACTTTTTTTTAGTACAACCCTCAAAAATTATAACAGCAGTTTAAATAGGAATTGAAGGGAGACTCCTGCCACCAAGACCTAATAAGAAGGTCAGAAATAAAATAGGGGGAGGAGGGCGAAATGAGTGTGTAAAACACACTACCAAAAGACAAAAATCCAGGGCGGGGCAGGAGTCATGGTTTTATATAAAATCCCTATTTTATTATTTTTAAATTTGTTTTGCTTTATTTTTAAATTTTTATCTTAAACGATTATTATATGTTTTACACATATAAATTTTTATCTTATAGTATTATTATCTTTCGTCGTATTTAAAAGAATTGTCGATAATTTGAAACTTTTTGTCCTAAATATACACCATGTATTCACCAAAGTATTTTTTCAGTAAGTTACCTCAATTAGAATTGTCAACAATTTTTTAATATGTTTAATTATCAGTCATAACTTTAGGTAGTTTATATAATTTATTTTAAAGATTTTTTAAAAATAAGTATAGAATAAAGAGATTCAGATGAATGTAACAAAAGAGAAAAAAGATGGAACAGGAGAACAGACAGAAAAGGAATTAAAATTAGATATGTGGACATTCGTATTTGTTGGTATCGGCTTCATTGCTTCTTGGGTTAACATGCTATTTATTTTGGATGCACCTCGAACAATTGAAGTTTTAGCATTCCTCTCTATAATATTTACGACAATGATTCCAGGTATAATTATAGCGCTAATTAATAGGTATTGGGGTTATGGTTATTTGATAGGATTTGCGATCGCAGGTATCCCTTTTTTGATTATCATCGATCTTTTTATTGGAGGCTATACTTTCGCCACCACTATTTTTATTTTTATCATTTTGTGGTTGATTTTCTGGAAAACATGGCGAAGTTTAAGTTCTATTAAAGCCGGGAGACAATAAAAGCGTTTTATATTTTATTAAAGTTAATTCTGATGAATAGGAATATCTTCAATTACGACGTTAACAATTTTATCTATTGCCAAAAATTTATCTTTAATTGCATTAATTGAGACATCTCCTGAATTTAGAGAAGCTCCTAGCAAATAAGTTTCGTAGAAGCAATTTTCTAACTCATAGCATATTCCCGTAGTATGTAGGATATCTCTGCTTAAATTAAGTTCACTTAATACTGTAGATATGCCCTTAACAAGATCAGGTGAAAATTCTATTAATTTTATTAGAATTTTTTTAATATTTTGGGTTTGTGTAGGAAAACAACTAATTTTTATAGAATCTTCGCGAGAGATGAAAATTAACAAATAATAAGGAGCTTCATTAATCTCATATTTAACTTCTTCGGGGAAAATAGTAGAATTAAAATCCTCTTTCGAGAGAATTTTGCCTATTGAAATTTTATTTTTTTGTTTTATGTTATTATTATTTACAACCATGTTCATCAAAAATTAAAATATGATAAGTAGAGTATATGTCTAATAATAAAATGTTTTTATTTTAAATTTTTAGTTTTTTTTGGAATAAGTCTATATTTATTAAAATAAAAAAAATTATCAGCATGTCACTAAGATAACATTTGCATTTTAAATCTAATTTGGTTTCATGTTTAAATAGTAAATATTCTTATGGTTGAAAGTCGCTGAATTATGTCATATAAGTGGAATAGTAATAATAATCTCGAGAAGTCATATGGATTTAATCTAGAAAAAATAGATTCTAGTAATAGTCGATTTCACGCAATTTATTTTTTAGACAATTTTACGGGTTCTCTCCTTCTTAGTAATAAATATACAAATAATGCCAAGTTTTCTTCTCACGAAGATTTAATAAGTGGGTTCTTGAACGCACTAAATCTATTTATGAACGAAATAAAACCAGAATCGGAGAACGATGAGATTCAGGAAGTTAACTTCAGAGAAAGTAGAATATTGTACGAAAGAAGAGGTAGACTATCCGTTATAGCAATTTCAAAAAAAACTAACTTACAAGCAGAAAGAGTTATCTTACATCAAGTTATGGAAGATTTCTATAATAAGTTTGAATTTGCAATAAAAAATTTTAACGGAAATATTGATCCTTCAATTTTACAGTATAAAAAAAGATTGAAAAATATGGATTTAAATGAGTTATTTAAATTTAATAATAACTATGATTATAGGTAATTCATTAGAAGATTGTAACCCTTAGGTAGGATGCTCATCCTTCTTTCTTTTTTCAATTTTTTCAATTTGATTTGCGATTTTTAAACCTATGCCCTCTATATCGGGTTTAAGTTCCATTCTTTCCAAATCTCGCTCTTTTTGCTTTTCTATTATGAAAGCTTTTTCACCAATAGTTTTTTCTATGGCCTCACTAAATTTCTCGATTTCAGGTTTTATCTCCATTCTTTTCTTGTCCATTTCTTTTTGTTTTTCAATTCTAAATGCTTTTTCATCAATTGTTGATTGAATTGCTTGGCTGGCTTTTTCTAAATCTGGTTTAGCTTCCATCCTTCGAAAATAATCATCTCGTTGTTTATCTCTTAAAAATGCTTTTTCTTGTATTGAAGGATTTATTATCTCTGCTGTTTTTTCAATGTCTGGTTTTAATTCCCTTTTTTTTTCGTAAATTTCACGCTGTTTTTCCACTCTGAATGCTTTTTCAGCGACAGTAGTACTAATTGCGCTGCTCGATTTTAAAAAATCTGGTTTTATCTCCATTCGCTTGAGATCCTTCTCTCTTTGTGTTTCTCTTATAAAAGCTTTTTCACCTATAGATTGAGATATACTTTCTCCTGGTTTATTAATATCTGGTTTTAATTCTTTTATTATTCTGTCTTTATCTTTTTGTATATCGATCCTAAATGCTTTTTCGTTGATGGTCGCTTCAATCGCTTCTCCTTTTCCAGCTATATCGGGATGCAACCCTAATTTCCTCTCGTCTAGTTCTTTCCTTTTCTCCATTCTAAACGCTTTTTCAGCTACAGTTTTATTAATTGCTTCTCCAGTTTTCATAAAATCTGGTTTTAGTTTCATTCTTTCGAGATCGGTTTCTCTTTGCTTCGCTCTTAAAAATGACTTCTCCTCTATTGATTTACTTATTGCTTCGCTTGCAGTAATGGTATCAGGTTTTAAATCGTGTATACTTGAAATACTCTCTTTCTTTTTTTCAATCAAAAAAGCTTTAGTGTCAATGTTTTTACTAATTGCTTGTCCCGTGCTTTCAATATCGGGTTTTAATTTTAATCGTTGTGTGTCCGTCTCTCTTTTTTTCTCGATTAAAAAAGCTTTATCATCAATAATTTTACTAATCACCTCTCCTATGCCTCTAATATCGGGGTTTATTTCCTTTCTTATTTGTTCTTCTTCTTTATGCTTTTCTATCATAAATGCTTTTTCACCGATAGATTTTTCAATAGCTTCTCCAGTTTTTTCGATTTCAGGTTTTATTTCTATTCTTTCTAAATCTCGCTCTCGTTGTTTTTCTCTCATGAAACTTTTTTCCGAGATCAATGAAGAAATCAAGGTTTTGCTCTCTTCAAATGATGCCTTACGTTCCTCCTCGAAACTTTTTAAGTAATTTTCTCTGTCTTCCTTTTCTTTCTTATATAAGTTATCGACAATCTTCTTTTGCTTTTCAATTTCTTCGGGAGTTAAAGGTTTATCGTTTTCTTCCAATTTTCTCACTTAAGGAGTTATTAATTGTTTTTTTTAATATTAATATCAAAATTTGTATTTAATAATTTACTTATCCAAGATTTAATAGATTTCAATATCTTAAATGTTCAAATTTCCACAATTTTTAAAAATAACTAATTTTGGAATTGAACAAAAATCAAAACCTCGATTAAGGCATTAGATTTATTGGAATAGGTTCAAATGAATCGTCCGATATCGATTCCATTAAACTAAGCATCGCAAGTCTCATAGATAACATTTCCATTACGTCTGTAAAAAGATTTAAGTAAAAATCAGAATTTAATATAATTTTAAAATCACTTGCTAAATCTTCGTATTTTTTTCTCAATTCTGTTCTGATTTTGTCTTGATTGCTTAAAGTAATAACTTGAGTCTTTAACCAATCGTCAATAATTGTTTTTATTTTAATTTCAATCTCATCAAAAAGAGAATAAGAGATTTCTACTTCCTTCGTATTGTTTGCTCTGTCAAGATAGGCTTTATCTTGATACATTGGTTTAAGAAGAAGCCCTAAATTAATTATAATAGGCTGAATTTGAAGTTTATCAAATGAATCTGATAAAACTTTTAGGATTTGTCTTTTTTGCGTTAATTGAGCGTAGTCAATGTATTCTTGAACAAACCTCATTAAGGCATTTTTGACTAGAAGCTCTTTAAAATCACTTACGGATTCAACTCTAATATCTAAAGTAGTTTCAATGCAGTAATATACAGAATTCATGAAGGGTTTGACATTCTTAAAAATTGAAAAATAATTGATAAACTGGGTAATTTTACTTAAAATTTCCATCTTAAGGGTATCTGAATCAAAATGTTCATCAATCTTTTTATCCAAGTTAAATTCTAGCTCAGAAACCGATAGAAATTGTTTTATTTCAAAATATTTTGATTCAAAATCCATTATTAAATTTATTGAACCATCTTATTAATAAAACATTATTTTTCTTTTACAAAAAAGTAAATGATTAAAATGAAGGAATTAAAAACATAGAATTATAAAGGGACTAAAGCAGTACTTCCGTGTTCCTTAGCAGTATCAATAAGAGACATCAATTTTTCACTGGAAAGTGATACTAAATCAAAAACCGTCATACCTGATAATTTTAGAATTGCCTTAACTGTTTCAGCTAAATTATTGCAATCACCAGAAAAAAAGACTTTGCGTTTCCCAAATTCGTTCCGAAGTTTTTCACCCACCTCATCAATAGCACAATATCCTGCTACCAGCCCTTTACTGAAACCTTTTTCTTTCAAGAGTTCCACAATATTTTCGTCGTGTCCTTTGCCCATTACTAAAAACCAACCTCCTTTGAACTTTTCTTTGTGATCATATGCAAAAGTTTGTAAAGTAGCTAAGGGATTGTTTTGGCAACCTTCTCTACATAATAATTCAGTGCCCTTCACAATCATAACATTCTCTGGGAATTCTTGTAATAAATCCCAGGGATATTTCTCTGTATAATCATCTAAATTTTTACCTATTACCTGAATTTTACTTAAATCTCCTTCTCCTAATCCTCTCTTGTTAGCTATATTAAGGTGAGGAACTTCGTCTATTGTTAAACCAAAAATTCTTGCTCCAACAACATCAACAGCCAAAGTATCTCTTCCACTGATCAAAATCTCGAATTTCTTAACAAGACGGTCTTCCCATGCTGTAGGAGGATAATGTCCATGAATAGTACCCTCAGTTCCATCAATAATTGTAATGTCTGGTTTGATATATTCGTAAACATCTACTAATTTAGAGTGTAAATTGTAATTATGATCTTTTCCTCGATCGGCATGTTGGGGAAATCCCCATTGATTTTTTATTCCAAGCGTTACTCCTGCCATTGAATGAGTTTTAAGCTTGGGTATATTTATATATGTTATTGAATCCCTGTTTTTCATAATTTTTATTATCGTTTTAGGCAACCTAAAACTCTTTAAGTTGTAACCCATAGGTTTATCTTCTATAGAAGGTTTTCCCTTAAATTCAAATGATTCAGTATCCTCCTCGTCTAAATATACGATTTCAGCACCAGTTTTTTCGCAAACTTCTTTAAAACCGTTGATTGCGAAAACTATTCGAGTCATATTTGCTTGAGTAGAATTCTCCATTACATAAATCTTGGCATCAATGTCTTTTAAATATTTAATGACTTCTTCAAGTACTTCTGGAGAGGTATAGGCATGTTTTTTATAATCGATTCCATTTACCTTAATATACACTTCTTTTGAGCTTTTTAGGATTGGTCCGGATTTTATTAAATTCGAAAATATCTCATTTACGGCCTTACCAACGCCCATTTTTGTGTCTGCTATAAAAACTTCAGTCATTTTCATCTTTTATAAACAATTTTACTATAAATAATCGCGATTTACTATATAAGGATTTCATAAAAAAATTAATATTTCAAAATGAAAAAAATTATAAAATAAAGAATGTTTCGTCTTTCATAATATTTCATTTTGAAAAAAATTTTCTAATTTACACTTTTTATACAAAATTGTGGCCTAAAGGATTTAAATTTTTCATAGAATTCTCAGAGGAACTAAAAACACTTTTTATGTTCAATACAGTAAAAGATTTTCCAGAAGGTTTAACATATTACGATTTGAAGAAGTTTGGAAATATACCGCATTCGAAAGTATATCGAATGATGAAGGAGTTAGCAGAAGAAGGCTTTTTGTCAATAAAAGACGATGTAAGTAAAGATACTGGACGTCCAAAACACCTATACTTCTTAACCGATAAAGGTGAAAGTAAATTATTAGATCTTCGTGGAAAACTTGGAAAAATTTTTGAATTTATTAAACATAGATTCCCGGAAAGTTGTATAGAATTTGACCATGAGGAATTTCTAAAGGAAGCGACGTTTAGCGTATGGTCGAGTCCGGTTGAGTATATAATGCAAAAAGATATTCCTAATGAGGAAAAATTGAATTTTTTAACCTATATGGAAAAAGATGTGAATGAGATATTGCGAAAAATTAGAAAAGAAAAAGTGAAGTTACAAAAATTAAATACTCTACAAACAAAGGTGTAAGGTATCCATGAATTCAATGCGAATGATATTTAAATATTGGGCAAGATCAAAAAAAGATCTCATTTTCCAATTGATATTTCTCGGAGTATCGACGATTTTTTACACATTTGTTCCTATATTTATAGGAAGAATGATTGGAGGATCGGTTAATGTTAATATTTTACTAATAAATTTTTTACTCGTGATAGGATTCTCACTTATCGTATATTTTGCCAACCGAGCTGGCAGACTTAAAGGTGCAGAAGTATCTGCAAGAGCTATTTATCATTTACGGACAGATATTAGTAATGCAATATATCGCCAGTCTTTTTCATTTTTTGATAAAACAGAAACGGGTCAATTAATTTCAAGAGCTACTAGCGATATTGAGGAGACTCAAATGATTTTTGGTATGGGGTTAATTATGGGATTGCAATCTATTCTTCAGTTAGTAGGTGTGTTGGTAGGTTTTTTCCTTTTTAGTATCGAACTAGCAATAATATTAGTAATTGTATTTGGAGGGTCTTTAGCTGTATCTTATTTCATCGCGAAAAAGCTAAAGCCGATTTTTACAGAAACTCGAGAAAGTTTTGGCGATTTAACTAATACAATTAGGGAAAATATCGTTGGAGCGGAGGTTGTTAGAATGTTTAGCACACAGGATAAAGAGTTGCATAAGTTCCAAGAAAGTAATACAAGATTCTACAAGGCTAGCGTTAATTCCGTTAAATATAATTCTTTGTACATGCCTCTTGTATATGTAGTAATAGGTTTCATGACAATTATTACTTTTTTCCTGAGTGGAATGTGGTTTATTGAGGGTAAAATGGGATATGATGTAATAGTAACATTACTAGTATTTATAGCTTCACTTGGGTTCCCTCTAGTGATGTTAGGACAAATTATGTTAATTTATGTGCAAGCTGATGCTGCACTTACGCGCGTGAGGGAGGTCATTGATTCTGCACCAGAAATTGAGGATTCTCCCGACGCAGTACCAATAAAACTAATGAGGGGCGAAATTATTTTCGATAAAGTTTCTTTTGGTTACACATCCGAACATAGAATATTAAAGGATGTATCCTTTAAAATTCCGGAAGGAAAGAAGCTAGCAATACTGGGAACAACAGGTTCTGGTAAATCAACGATTATAAACTTAATCCCAAGATTTTACGAAATCAATGGGGGTACTATTAAGATCGATGGTGTTGGTATAGATAAATATGTATTGAAAGATTTACGTAGAAATATTGGGTTAGTCTCCCAAGAAACTTACTTGTTTAATAAAAGTATTGCAGATAATATTGCTTATGGCAAGGAAGACGCAAAATATGAGGACATCGTAGAAGCTGCTAAAATCGCAGAACTACACGATTTTATCGTAAACTTACCAGATGGTTATGATTCATTAGTAGGAGAAAGAGGGACTAGATTGTCAGGAGGACAGAAACAACGATTATCTATTGCCCGAGCTCTAATTGTAAAGCCAAAGATCTTGATTTTTGACGATTCAACCAGTTCGGTTGATGTAGAAACTGAATTTAAAATTCAAGAAGCTCTAATGAGAATTATGAAAGGAACAACGACCATAATAATAACCCAGCGTATATCAACAATTCGTAATGCGGATTTAATATTAATCTTAGATAGAGGTCGCGTAGTTGGATTAGGCAATCACGAAGATTTAATAGAATCCAATGTGTTGTATAGACAAATATTTGAGACTCTTTATCAAAAACAAAAATCTAAAGGAGGAGAGTATAATGAGCAATAATCGGGAAGATAATAAAGAAGAAAATGAAATTATTCAACCAAGCGTTGGTATGCGTCATGGGCCACCAATGATGGGTAGTGGAAAATCTAAATTAGAACACCCCAGACGCGAGTTATGGAAATGGCTTTTTTCATATTTGGGTCGGTATAAGTGGAAATTCATGACTTTTCTAATCTTGTTACTAATCGGAACACTAGTTTCATCGATAAGTCCGATTATTTCAGCAAATATTGTAGACTACGGTATTGTAGCAAAAGATAGTGCATATATTGTTTTTATGAGTACTATCTACTTCTCTTTACTTGTATTCATGGCGATTACAACCTATTTTGCGATGTATGGCATGGGGAAAATATCGCAAAATATAACTTATGAAATTAGAAATGACCTCTTCCATAAACTACAAAATATGTCTTTAAGTTATTTTGATAGACGATCATCAGGGGATATAATGTCGATAACAACCAACGATGTGACTCAGTTGAATCAATTAGTCGGAGGCCAATTTGTAGCAATTATAACGAGTATTGTTAGTTTGATTCTTACAATCTTCGTAATGTTTTTCCTCAATCCATATCTAGCTCTGCTTTCTTTAGTGATTTTTCCAGTGTTCTTTTTATTCACATTTATCTTTAGAAAAGTAGCAATGGGCCTTTTTAAGGAATCAAGAAAAACAATTGGTAAAGTAACCTCCTCAATCCAGGAAAATATTGCAGGAGCAAAGGTTGTTCAAGCTTATGGACAAGAGAAGAAGGCTTCTACTGAGTTTGACGAAGCAAATACAGCTAATTATAACGCAATGATGAAAATAAGGAGATTTATGGCAACTATCTTTCCTCTAATTAACCTTGTTACATCACTACTCACCGCAGGTATTCTATTAGCTGGAGGGTTTAGTGTCTTAGGAAATGTTTCTGTTTTTGGTATTATAGTTACAGTAGGAGTTCTAACCGCATATATTGGTATTCTGGGTCAATTCTTTAGACCTTTTATGACATTGATGCAAATTCAGGAAATGATCGCTTCTGCTTTAGCAGCGAGCGATAGAATATTTACGTTACTCGAGGAAAAAGTAGATATTCCCGACATTGAGAACCCAAAACAGCTTGAAAATATTATTGGTGAGATAAGATTTGATTCAGTGAATTTTGGTTATATTTTGAAAAATGGATTAGATATTAATGGAAAATCTGAATTAACTCAAATTGAGCCTAAAGTTACACGACCAATAGAAATTTCAGGTCCTCCAGGTATGCCAGATAATCCAATGATGAAACAAATGATGCAACAAGCAATGGATTTTATGAAGTCACTTCCCGAGCCTTACTCTTCTTTTATGATGAATAATGTCATGCTCATGCCTCAAAATATTAGACAGAAATTATTTATGAATCTTATGAGGCAAAATCCTTCTGAAGCTCCTAAGCTAATTGATTCAATTTTAGCCGAATTTAGTTACGCTGTACCGGGCACAGATAATGCTAATAATCATCCGGAATTTATAACTTCCTTTAAAGAAGCTACAACTAAAAGTGAAAGAGATAGTGTATCTGCATTCCCAACTCTACCTCCTGCAGCTATTTTGCAAATGAGTAAATTCCTAGAAAAAAATTTGAAAAGTAAAGCCGCAATCCAATCTTCAGGAAGTGAAATGGGCGAGGGGGGAGGAATGATGGGAGGAGGAATGCCACGAATGTCCCCTCAATCAATGGTTAGGATGTTAGCAACTACAAAAATTAATAAAGAGATTTATGAACAACTTCCTAAAATAGTTAGAGATGCAATTGAAGAAGAGAAGACAATTATTCAGCATGAAGAATCTAAGGGTTATGTGTTAAAGAACATAGATTTAGAAATTCCTCCAGGTAAGACTATGGCTATTGTTGGAGAAACGGGCGCTGGTAAAACGACTATAACTAAATTGATTTCTCGATTCTATGATGTAACTGATGGGGAGATAACGCTAGACAATGTAAACATCAGAGAAATCAGCAAGAAAGATCTTCGGAATTTGATAGGTTTAGTGCCACAAGATGCGTTTCTATTCACAGGAACAATAAAAGAGAATTTACTTTATGCGTTTGACAATCCTAACCCTGAAATAGAAAAAAAAATGATAGAAGTATCGAAGTTTCTCGGTTTGCATAATTTTATTGAAGCATTACACAAGAAATATGATACGAAACTTAAAGAAAATGCTTCTAACATCTCAATTGGACAACGACAATTGATAGCATTTGCTCGAGCACTAATAACAGATCCAAAGATATTAATTCTCGATGAAGCAACATCTTCAGTTGATCCTTATACTGAAACTTTAATCCAAGATGCTTTAAATAAAGCTCGAAAGGGTAGAACAACAATTATAATCGCACATAGGCTTTCTACAATTAAAAATGCCGACCATATAATCGTGTTAAGCGCAGATAAAAAAGGTATAATAGAACAAGGAACTCACGAATCTCTACTCGAAATGGACGGCAAATATAAGCGCCTTTTGGAAATGCAACACCGGGACATTGAATTTGGAAATTAAAACAATCAAAATTCTGGTAAATTCTAATTTATATTACATTTTTTAAAATTTGATAAGTCTAAATTAGTTCTATCTTTTTCTTAAGTAACTTTAATTATTTTAACTTTGATTGATGTGAATGTTTTTAGAAATTGAAAATAAGAAGATCTTTTATGATATAAAGGAATCGGGAAAACCTAAGGCTATTATATTTATCCATGGATCGGGCGGAAGCTCATACACTTGGAAAAATCAATTGAATTTAGATATTCAGTATGATATAGTCGCGTTGGATTTACCTTCTCATGATAAATCTGATAGTTTTTCGGAGCTATCTCTCAATTTGTACGTCGAAGTAGTTCGCCAGTTAATTAAATCTTTAAAATACGAAAGTGTAATTTTATGTGGTCATTCTTTAGGAGGCGCAATTGTTCAACAATATTATTTTACATATCCTAAGGAAGTGTCAGGTTTGATCCTATGTAACACGGGGGGAAGATTACGAGTTGCTCCTTTCTTCCTTGATTCGTTAAAAAAAAATTATCAAGAATTCTTAAAGTCTGTGCCAGCTGGCGCATTTTATCGTGCAACTTCAAAAGAAATAATAGAACAATATATGCAAGAAGCATCGAAAGTCAGCGCAGAAGTCACTTATACAGATTTTAAAATTTGCGATAATTTTGATGTGTTGAGCAAGCTAGATACTATTGAAATTCCATGTTTAATTATTGTAGGGAAACAAGACCAATTAACTCCTGTTAAATATTCGGAATTTTCTCACAACAAAATTAAAAACTCAGAACTCTACATAATCAACAAAGCTGGACACATGGTTATGCTAGAAAAACCTAACGAGGTTAATCAAGCAATAGAGAGTTTTATAAATAATTATTTTTGAAAAGTTCCAAATATATATTAATTATTCTCATAAGCATAAAGTAGTATGAGGCATGTAAAAAATTGATTTCATTTCATTTGTTGTAAAAAATAGAGAGATATTATCAATAGTAAATTTATCTAATTTAATTAAAAAATTAAATTTCCCAAAATGCGTCAATATACCTATGGTCCGTTTAATTCGAGGAGGTTAGGACTCTCCTTAGGGGTAGATGTATTACCCAATTATAAATTATGTACCTATAATTGTGTATATTGTGAAATTGGTCCTACGTATCAAGTAGTATCTCCAAAGGATAGAGTTAAGGCTCCACCTTCATCAAATTTTCGAAAAGAACTTAAAGATATATTAAAGTTTGTACCTCATTTAGATTCAATTACGTTCGGCTATAATGGTGAGCCAACACTGAACGACTGTCTATTAGAATTTTATAATATTACTTTAGATGTCAGAAGTGAGTTAAAATGGGATAAAAATCCACCGATGATAACGCTGTTTACGAATTCAACTACACTCTATATAGAAGAGGTCCGAGAAAGAGTGAAACATTTTGATCTCGTATTGGCAAAATTAGATTCTGCCACGGATAAAGATTTAAGAATAACTAATCGCCCACATAAAGACTGTCCAGATATCGCTACTATTACCAATTCCCTTATACAACTGAGAAAAGTTATGCCAGATAAGAAATTAGCTATACAGTGTTTGATTAGCAGATCTTATCGAGAAGATTTCTACTCAAATGATAACGATGAAAATATTGAACAAATAGCTCATATTATAAAAGAAATTAATCCAAATATTGTTCAACTCTATTCAATCGCAAGAATACCTGCAGAATATTTTGTGTATGCAATTGATGAAATAAGAAAAAAAGAAATAGTAAAGATTTTTAGAGAAATAATTAATAACGATTTAATAGAGATTAATTATTATTAAACTATGAAATATTCATATTTCAATTAGAAGTGGTGTTGAAAATAGAGGAATATATCGTTGGAGCGGATATTGGGGGCACTTGGATTCGAGTTGCGATATGTCCCCAAGATTTAAAAAAAGAGAATATTATCAGAAAGGTAACCCAAACTCCAAAGGAAAACGAGTATTCTATTAGTAATACAATTATATCTCTGCTCACACAACTATTAATCGAAAATAGCATCGAAAAAGATCAAATACTCGGAATCGGTTTAGCATCAGCGGGACCTTTGAATGTAGAAACTGGAGAAGTATTCAATAATGCAAATTTGGGATTTAAAGAAATACCGTTAAAAAACCCTATCCAAGAGAGATTTCCTGAAATTCCAATATTTATGATTAATGATTGTAACGCATCTGTTTTAGCAGTTCATTTTTTTGAAGCAGATGATAAGGAAAGAGATAATCTCGTTTACATTACAATGTCAACTGGAATTGGAGGGGGAGCTATTTGTAATGGACGATTATTACTTGGAAAAGACGGAAATGCTGCAGAAGTTGGACACGGAATGGTGAATCGTCATAGTAAGTCTCAGTGTAATTGTGGGGCTTTTGGATGTTGGGAAGTATATAGTTCTGGAACAGGAGTTAAAAACAGAGCATTAGAAGCGATAAAAACAAGTACGTTAAGTTCAAGAATATTGATGTTCATGATTGATAACGATGAGTCCAGGATTACAGCAAAAGAAATTTTCCAAGCAGCACGCGGGGGAGATAAATTTTCTAAGAGTATAGTTGACCAATTTGTTTTTTATACCAAAGTAGGAGTGGGTTTAGTAAATAATTATTACGATTGTACCTCAATTTATTTTGGTGGAGCTATGATGAAAGATTCTGACTTAATTTTACCGCCCCTTATCGAACAGTTCAATACTGATCCAATTTTGTTTACAATTAATCATCCTCCCATGATAAAAGCAACAAGCTATTTAGAGGAAATAGGCTTAATGGGAGCGTTAACACTAGTTAAATATAAGCTAGAAGGAAATCCGATTTTAGTGTAGATACTTTCATAAGTCGATTAATTATGGGAGATAGCAGCCTAATTTTTACTTTTAGTGGAATTCGAGGAGTTTTTGGCAAAGATTTAAACTTCGATGTAGCAAAGAAAATTGCTATTTCATTTGGTGAATGGTTTGCAGGGAACGAAAAAAAAATCATAATCGGCCGTGATACTCGCCCAAGTGGAGAGATCCTTCAAGAAGGCGTAATTGAGGGATTAATTGCAACAGGTTTTAAGATAGTAAATGTCGGGATATGTCCTACACCGATTATAATCTTCGCAAAAGATATGCTTAATATACCTTCGGGAATGATTATTACAGGATCCCATAATCCTCCAGAATGGAACGGAATGAAACTCTTATCCTCGGTAACATATTTGCATAATAATGATCTAGAACATGTTTCTAATCTATTAACTCAAATTGATCTAAACGGTTACAAAATTGAGCGCAAAATAATAAAAAAACGCGTTTCTATTTACAACCCAGTCTTAGATTATGTTCAAACTCTATACAAGTATCTCGATATTGAAAAAATAAAAGAAAACAATACTCTTAAAGTGGTCGTAGATACTGGTGCGGGAGCAGGGAAGTATGCGACACCTCAAATACTTAAAGGTATGGGGTGTGAAGTTAAAGTGATTAACGATGATTTACTTGTAAATAATGTCTTTCCGAGAGAAATTGAACCAATAAAAAAAAACTTGACAGATTTGATTATGGAAGTCTGGCAAAGAAAATTTGATGTCGGATTCGCTCACGATTGCGATGCTGATAGGTTGGCTATAATTGGAGAAAATGGTACATGTTATCCCGAGGATATAGGATTAGCTCTTATTGCTGAAGATTATTTAAAAAACAGTGACAACAAAGCAGAAGAAGTCACATTCATAACGAATCTAGCTTCATCATTAATGTTTGATGTTATTGCTGAGAAATACAACGCAAAAGTAAAAAGAACTCAAGTAGGAGAGGTCTTTTTAGTTGAAAAAATGCAAGATTTAATGAATATTAAAAATAAGGGTTTAAAAAATTGCTTTGTTTTTGGGGGTGAAGGATCATGTGGGGGAGTTATGTTTCCGAACTTCAATAATACCCGGGATGGTATCTTTGCAGCAGCTAAGATTATAGAAATCTTAGTGAAAACTGGAGAAAAGATATCTAAGCTTGTTTCTAAATTACCGAAATATTACTCCTATAGAAGAAAAATTGGGATAAATAAAAAGGATACAAATACCATAATCAACAAAGTTAAACAAGAACTAATTGATGAGGGAGAAAAAGTTGAACAAATTGGCTACGATCTTAGAATCAGTAAAGAAAAAGAATGGTTTGTTCTTATTCACCCCTCAAATACCGAACCAATAATCAGAGTTATAAGCGAAGCAAAAAGGGAATCTCTGGCTAGAGTTTATTGTGAAGCAACAGCTGAGCTTGTAAACCTAGTGATCAACGGAATGTAAGGTGATATTGGGTTACTATCTAAACAAGATAATTAGTCTAATCATTTAACTCTTTTGAAATGATATCAGCTAATTTTTTCCCGACTACTTGAGTTATCGCTTCAGAAGTAGATTTTTTGATGTTATCTACACTTCCAAAATGTTTAAGCAGTTTATTTCTAAGAGCGGGACCTATTCCTTTTATGTCGTCTAAAACCGATCTCTGTACCCTTTTTTCTCGTTGTTTTTTATGCAACTTTACAGCGAATCTATGAGCTTCGTCTCTAACTTGCTGAAAAATTTTAAGAAGATTAGAATTCCTTGGTAGTATAATCGGTTCTTTTTTGTTAGGGACAAATATTTCTTCAAATTTTTTAGCTAATCCAATTATTGGGATACCTTCAATACCAAGTTCTTTTAAAACTGAAAACCCTGCGTTCAATTGACCTTTTCCACCATCTACAAGTATCAGATCGGGTAATGTAAGATTATTTTCCAAAAGCATAATGTATCTTCTTTTAATCACCTCTTTCATCATTGCGACATCGTCAGGAGTAGATTTTGTTCGAATGTTAAAATATCGATAATTTTTATTATAAGGACGTCCTTCAAGAAAATATACCATGGATCCCGTTGCGTCTGTCCCCTCGATATTGGAGATATCGAAGCCTTCAATTATTCTTGGCACATTCGGTAAATTTAAAATTTCTTTAGCTTCTTCTAATGCTTTCTGAATTTGATCTCCTTCCTTTTTCTTAATTAATTCCATTTGAATTTCTTGTTCGACAATAACTTTTGCGTTTTTGCTAGCAATCCTAAGTAATCCATATTCTTCTTCAATGGGAGTTCTGATCTTCAAATCAGCATTATATTCCTTAAGAATTTCTCTAAATACATCTACTCCATCATAAATTTCGGGAATAATAATGACTTCGGGTAAATCGTGCGTTAAATTTTGGTAAAACTGTTCCATAATTGAGGAGAAAATATTTTTTTTATGAACTATTTTATCTTCGATATTGAAAGAAAAGGAACTCTTATTCATTATTTTCCCTTCACGGATATGAATAATAACCATTGCGGTATACTTCATTTTATCGTCATTAAAATAGCCTATAATATCTTTATTTTCCTTCCTTTCTAATAGTACATTTTGAGTAATTACAGAATGATCTATTGCTTGAAGTTTATCTCTCCAAAAAGCCGCAATTTCATAATTTTGATCGTGTGCTGCGATATCCATTTTTTCTTGTATTTGTCCCTTTAATTCTTCCGTTTGACCTTTCAAAAACAATTCTATTTGTTTTATGTTTTGCACATATTCATCTACCGGTATTACTTCAATACAGGGTCCTGGACAGAGTTTTAATTGATAATAAAGACAAGGTCGTTTACTTTTTTTCACTTTTTTTTTGCATGAACAATAAGGGAAAATTTTACGTAAATCTCGTAAAATTCTAGTAATTTCCTTTTTATCAGTATAAGGTCCTAAAAATAAGTTTTCCTGAGAAAATTTTTCAGGACCTCTAATGATTCGGATTCGGGGGTATTTTTCAGAGTAGAAAAAACCAACCCAGGGATAAGTCTTAGAATCTCGCATAACAACGTTAAAACGAGGTTGATGCTTTTTTATTTGAATGTTTTCTAAAATTTTAGCCTCTTTTTCGTTCTCAGTAACAATAAATTCTATAGATTGAATATTCTTGACGAGTTCTCTAATTTTTTCTTCATAAAAGGGATCGGTGTATTTTGTTTTCAGGAAATATTGATTAACCCTCTTTCTAAGATTTATAGCTTTCCCAATATAAATAATGGTGGATTTTTTATTGAGAAAAAAATAAATTCCTGGCTCATTGGGCAAACTCTTTCGTTCTAAGTCTAAAGTGCTCATTATATCAAATAAATTATAGATTTTAAAATATAAATTATTACCTCAGATTAATTATGCGTATCATATTTATGATCATCTATTATATTAATAATGAAAGAGACTAAATGTTATTTATAATAAAATACTCCATTTCACATTAAGTTCAATTTTTTAATTAAAAATTTCCAAATACAAGATGACACGTATAAAAATTTGTCCGAAATGTAAAAAACCTACCTTAAAAAACGCGGTTAATGTTTCTGGCTGGTTAGCACCAAATATGTATGAATGTACTTCTTGTAATTATATTGGACCTCTTTTCTTAGAAATCGATCCAAAGGATTTAAAAAAAGAAAATTTTGCATTCGATGAGGATTCCGATTAATTATGAATATAATAAAAACTATTGTCTCCTAATTATTAACTAAGAATAGGAAAAAGGTGAAATTAAATTAAAGAATTATTAAGAGATGCAGAAAAGATTAAATCTTTAGAAATACAAGGAGCGACAAATGTCGCGCTCAGTGCGATCGATTATTTGCATGATTATGCTAAAAGGCTCACAGATGGGGGCTCTACCGAAGATTTTTTAATTAAATTGGATGAAGCGAAAGTGATTCTTTTTAATATTCGCCCAACAGAACCCGCGCTAAGAAATGGTTTAAATTTTATTTTAAATAGTTTAAAAAAACCAAAACATGATTCAAAGCAAGGAAATCTTTTAGATTTAATATCGTATTATAAGGATAAATATAAAGTGATGATTCAAAACTCCAAAAAGAAAATTGCTGAAATAGGGGCTCGAAGAATACCTCATGTAAATGCTGATAAAGATTATACAATTATGACTCATTGTCACTCCTCTGTAGTTACGGCTATTTTATTAGAAGCAAGAAAACAAGGAAAACATTTTAGTGTCATAAATACTGAGACTCAACCTCGACTTCAAGGAAGACAAACTGCCAAAGAATTAATAAAGGCGGGAATCAAAGTTTTTCACATTGTAGATAGCGCAATGCGATGGGCTGTTAATCACTACGAAGTAAATCTCATACTTATAGGTGCAGATAGCGTTACAAGCGAGGGAACAGTTCTAAACAAAATTGGGTCAAGACTTTTAGCCTTAGTAGCCCATGAAGAGCATGTGCCTTTTTATGTTGCTACTCCGCTACTGAAATATAACCCTCAGACTTCTTTTGGTGTTATTGAGAAGATAGAGATGCGTGAGCCATCAGAAATATGGGAAAATCCCCCTGAGGGTGTTGAGATATTAAATCCGGCTTTTGAAACTGTAAGTAGAAGATACATTGATGGTTTAATCACTGAAGCCGGGATTTTTGCGAGTAGTCACGTACACAATTATTTTGAAAAATTATATCCGGATATGGTATAAAGTAAGTTAAAGGTGATATTAAGATGAAATACGAAGATTTTTTGGATTTAGAATATGAACCAAGTGAGGAAGACCTTGTATGTTTATTTAAAATTATGCCCTCTAGCGGTTTTACAGTCGAAAAAGTAGCTATTAGAGTTGCTGCTGAAAGTAGTAATGGAACATGGACTGCTCTTAAAATTCCAGATCACATTAGAGTTTTGAGTGCAAAAGTTTATCAAATTAATGGGAATTACGTAAAAATTGCTTACCCAAATGCGTTATTTGAAGAAGGGAATATGCCCCAAATTTTAAGCTCTATTGCGGGCAACGTTTTCGGAATGAAGGCTTTAGAGGGCTTAAGATTAGTCGACGTGAAGTGGCCTCGAAATATAATTCATTCCTTTAAAGGTCCTCAATTTGGTGTGAAAGGAATAAGGGAAATATTAAAAATTGATAAAAGACCAATAACAGCAACCGTCCCTAAGCCAAAAGTGGGCTATTATGCTGAGGAACACGCTCAACATGGGTATGAAATATGGATGGGAGGCGTAGATTTATTAAAAGATGATGAAAACCTATCGAATCAGAAATTTAATAGGTTCGAAACAAGGCTTGAACTCAGTATGAAAATGAGAGACAAAGCAGAAAATGAAACTGGAGAAAGGAAAAGCTATTTAATAAACATAACTGCTGAAGTTGATGAAATGAAACGTCGTGCTAAATTAGTGAACAATTTTAACAACGAATACATAATGATCGACATTCTTACTATTGGTTGGGCAGCAGTGCAAACCGTCAGAAATATATGCGATGAGTTAGGTTTAGCAATTCACGCTCATCGAGCGTTTCATGCTGCTTTTGATAGAAATCCTAATCATGGAATGAGCATGAAAGTCCTCGCAGAAATCGCTAGGATACAAGGAGTCGATCAACTTCACATTGGAGGTTTGGGAAAATTAGCTGGTGATAAAAAAGAAGTGCGTGATAACTATATTAAGATTGCTTTAAACTCAAATGTAGCAGCTAACGAGGTTTTAGAACAGAATTGGTATGGACTGAAAAATTCTTTGAGCGTATGTTCAGGAGGTGTCCATCCCGGAATAATTCATCGTCTAATGGAGTTGCTATCTACTGATATTGCCGTTCAAGTTGGGGGAGGTGTTTTAGGTCATCCCGGAGGAACGAAAGCTGGGGCAAAGGCCTTAAGGCAGGCTATCAATGCTTATATGGATAATATTGGCGTAAAGGAATATGCTAAAAATCATATCGAATTGGAACAAGCACTAGAATTGTGGGGGGATGAAACACCAATATAGAACTTGCTTAATTTTTTCTCTTTCTAGTTTATAATTTTTCATATTTATTAGAAAAAAATTTATAATGCCATTAATTATACTACAAAGTGATTAGTATATGAGTGAAAACGATACAAAAGAAATAACAATTGAAGTAAAAGAGTTAAGCATTGAAAAGGACCAACATGTTGAAGATCTTTTAAGGTTTTTAGAGGAACAACTACCACAAATTGAAATCTCTCGAAGTGGAAATGAAGTTGGAGTTGTTATGCCTCGAGAAATGTCAATCAGAGTGATTAAATTAAGAATTAAAAAATTTTTGCATCGAAAAAATCTTACAGAAAAATTTAGACCGATCTCATATAAAACATCAGATAATCAGGGTTATATGATAAAAGAGAAAAGGACTTTAGAATTAACTTATTATTAATATATCTTTTAAACAAATTATTATTGATTTTACAATTAATATCTTAGATGTGTTTATTATAGATATTAAAATCAAATTATTTGACGACCTGGTACGGTGTGTAAATCTTTCGAGCTTATTGGAATTATCTGGATGGCCAAAGCCTGGAAATGTCCACAGAACAAAAGATTTCGAAGATACCAGGTTTGAACACTTCCTAGCCGGAATTACAGCCATACAACCTAATTTTAGGGAATTGTGTAGAAAAATAAACAAATCTCTTGAAAGTAACGCGATAGAATTTACAGCAATTGAATTAGGCCTTTTTTATAAAAAATCAGCAAAAGAAATGATGAGGTGGCAGTCTGGAGGTAATGTTTTACTAGGACACATACTCATCTTAGCCCCATTAGTTTCCGCTGCTACAATTTGTATCAAAACGAACAGGGTAAAAATCGAAGAATTTGAATTTATATTGAAGAAGATTATAGAAGACGCTACAGTTGAAGATACTCTAAATTTGTATGATGCTATTAAAATTTGTAATCCAGGAGGGTTAGGAAGAATAGAAAAATATGATATTTATGGAGAAAATTCAAAACAGGAAATAAGACAGGATGGTATTACTCTAAAAAAGGTTTTCGAGCTTTCAAAAGATTACGATTTAATTAGTAACGAGTATTCTAGTGGATTTAATATTGTTTTAAAAGAAGGTTTGCCGTATTTCCTAGAAACTTTTAAAAATTCTCAAGATATTAATATTACTATTGTGAATACTTACTTAAAGTTGCTCAGCAACCATTTAGACACATTAATTATACGCAAGACAAGTAAAAAAGATGCGTTGGAAGTCTCTAAAAAAGCTTTAGATATTTTGAGTTATGGGGGTATATCTACCAAAAAAGGATTAGAATTAACGATAAAATTTGATAAAGACTTACACAAACAAAATGGAAAATTGAACCCCGGAACGACCGCTGATTTGGTAGCGGGAACAATATTTTGTGCTTTACTATTTGGGTTAAAGTTTTAATTTTTAAGGATTAATTTTTGATCTATTATGAAAATAAACGGATACTAAAAATGGAGTAAAAATAATGCAATTTTGCGATGAATGTGGTTCCATGATGCTTCCCTCGACGGTGAAAGGTGAAAAAGTATTTAAATGCAAATGCGGTTCGATAAAACCTCTTTCTGTTGCAAGTACTAATTCCTATAAAATAAAAACAATAATTGAGCAACCAATTAGAAACGAGGTAACAAATCTTTCTGATGTGATGAAGTGGAAAGAAAAAAATCTAAGAAGCTCTATTAAAAATTTTAAATGTTCAAAATGTGGTTACGACAAAGCTCATTTAGAAACTAGGCAAACAAGAAGTGCAGATGAGGGCATGACCCATTTTATAATTTGTTTAAAATGCGGAAAAATGAGAAAGATTGGTTCTTAATTAACCTATAAGTTTTTTAATTATATCTATTCTTTCAATATTGTCAAGAAATTTAATTTCTAATGTTTTGTGTGTTTTCTTCAACCCTGATATTATGTGAATTTGTGCTGAACTAATGGCTATTCTTTTTTTAATAAGATTTATTAGTTCTTTATTAGCTCTGTTCTTAACGGGCTTAGACTTTAGCTTAATTGTTAACCAAGAGTCAGTTTCAGTATATGGGAGTATTTCTTGATTAAAAGAATTAGTTTTTACCTTTATTCGCAGTAAATAAACATCATGCGCTTTATTTTCAAGAAAATCCATAAAACTTTTTCACTTTATTAAGAGTCATATAAATTTATCAACATTTTCCTTTAATAGTTTAAATGAGGGTATTGATAATCTTATTCCTCCAGCTAACTTATGACCTCCCCCAGTCCCCCCTAGTTTTTGTTTGATCGTATTAATGACATGGTTTACGCCCTTGCTGTTGTTTTCAAGGTACTTTCTAGAGCATCTAATGCTTAGTTTAACCATTTGAGTTTTTTTTTCAAGCCCACCAAAAAAAAGCATCTTAGAAGGCTCCAATAACCCATTTACAGAGGTAAAACTTGCGGTATCAGACCAATTACTCGGTGGTATTTTACCGTTTCCAGCATCAATAAATATAGCATTTTTAGTTTCATAACGAGGCAATTCGTTTGCTAATAGCTTTAGATTCTTGGATAAAGCATTAATATATTCGTAATAGATTTCTTTGGCATATCGGGTTATTGATTTCTGTTGCATAATTGAAATTGCTGCACTGATGTTCTTAAAAGATAAAATATTCAATAAAACCGCATGTTCGAAAGCAAAGTTCAGTAATCCTTGTTTTTGAGGTAATATTGCATAATGGCCTACCTTAATATTAGAATTTTTGAGAATGTTTTCAGTTTCTGCTTGAGTAAGATCAACCACTTTTTTATTTGGGCTTATTCCAAACTTGTCAAGGAATAATTTAATTTTTTGATCATCCTCACCACCAAATCCATTTAAAAATGGCAAAATACTGTTCTTAAGACCATTTTTTATTGAGTCATGCATACCTCCGAATAATATTAACCCTTCTCTATCAATAACGAGTTCTTCATCACAAATTTCTTGATAGATTTCCTTATTGAACGACTGAAGCTTTTCCATTGACTTTAGGGAATCACCCGCAATTCCAATTACTGCTAGCCAACCTTGTTTAATTATTGATAGATTTATCTTTTTCGCAAACATATACGCTAAAGTAGCTCCTGACACATGATCAAGTCCATCAAATCCAAATACTGTAGGGTTTACGAAAAAAAGATTTTCGGGTAGATCATCTACATCTAAATCATAATCTACTTCATGGTGATCAAGGATATAAAAGTGTTCCTTCCTTTCCTTAATAATAGGGACTAATTCAGATAAATTAGAGCCAACATCAGTAAAAATCAGTGCCGTCTTATTAGTGTGATTTCTAGGCAAGATTCCCGAGAGATAGTTTGCCCATGATACAGATCGATTATATATGAAATAATCATAATTGAACTTCATTTTATGGAGTAAATTCTGAATAATTTGTAAACTACTAATACCATCCGCGTCATTATGTGAGATTGCGACGACATTATTGTAGAGATTATGAGAATAATCTTCAAAAAAATCTACGGCACTATTTAGATTTTCTAGAAATTTGTTTCGATCTGGTTTCCGAGTCATTAAAATCAATTATTACATTTTTCGTCTTTAGCACGCTTAATTTGGTATAAATAGACAAAATTCATGCATTATTTTAAATTTTCTAAGTAATAATATTGTTAAAAACTTGTTTTTAGCGTATGTATGCCTTTTTAAGATGTCATGAATAAAATAAAAATATTTTCAATAAATATAAATATTCGTATCAACAAACAATCGTGGAAATTGAAGTAAAAGTTAAAATCAAAAGAAAAATTAATTAATTTTGATTAATTTTTTGTTTAAAAAATGTTGTTTTAAAATAATAATGATAGACAATAATTTTAAGAAAATTTCGATAATCACAATTTTAATTTTAACTGCCTTAGTTCCAATTGCTTTTATGGATGACCTGTTCATCTATAATACGCTAGATAACAATACAGATACTATTGGCACGGATATAAATACAAGTTTATTTTCAAAAGACGATTACATTCCAATTTTAGAGGAGCCACAACAAGGTCTTGGAAACATTTCAATAAATAAGTTTACTTTTAATGAAATTGGATTTTTTAATGACTCAGAGTGGTACCCTGCATTAGTCAACGATTTTAAATTTGGAGCGCTAAACATCACATATTTAGGTACGGATTATATAGAAACTCTTGAAGTTGCACAATTTAATAACCTTGACGAATCATTACCACAAACAAGTAAAATCACAGTTCTGCTTAACGAGTCCATCAGCATTCAATACAATAGCTCCATACCGCAATCAGATGGATATCTAATTTATAATCCAAAATTATTTCCTAGGAAGATTAAACATATATATGTTCAAAATCAATCTGATCCGGATATTGTTGAACTTACCGACGAAGATTACTCTTTAGGTAATAACGAATACTTGAAGTTTAATTATCAAAAATACTTCCTGACGGATTTTCATAACTTCTCAATGTATTTTATTTTTGAATACGAGGTGATTAATGAAGGTTGGGAACTAACTCAGAAATCAGAAGATACTCTTACAATTACACAACAAGAACAAACATTTACTCCAGAATTTTATTACAATTTTACATTGACAGGTAGAAAATACACCGGTAATTACTCTAATCCGGTAGAACTAGCAGATAACCTTATAATTGAGTTAATTATCGATCCTCTTGATAAAGATTTATTTTTTGATCGTAGCCTAAAAATAAACGATCAAACTATTATTGATTTCTTAATGCCAGATAATAAAATTAATGTTACGATATCTGCTAACGCGAAATTATTGTCTTTAGAATTTAAAGCAAATTTCACCCTTGGATTTGAAGACCCCGTTGATTACAGCTGGGCAATTGATAGGTTATTTGGAGATAGAAATATTAGGCAGAGAATTTACTTCCCTTCTTTAATCTCAGGTCCAGAACATATATTTCTTAAGGATATAACGCTAATTGAAAAGACCATCATATCAGATCAAATCATAGAAAATAGCTCATTATTTGAAAGACCAGTAAACTACTTTGATGTAATAGAATTTATTAATCAAGAAACAATTGAAAATAGCCTTATTTTTACAGACAATGCAGTAAAAATGAAAGGTTTAAAGATAATTGTCCCTTATCTCATTGTTGGTGAAATTAATCCATGTACGATAACTTACGACGCTACAAATGATCTCAAAATTATCATAACAGACAACACACGCATGCCTTTAGTTGGTTATCGGGTTGAATTAATATATTTTGGGAAAAAATACGGTACTTATATCTCAAATGATTTAATTCAACCTATGGCCAAAACTTATACTGATGAAAATGGAGTCGTTTTGATTGAAAATGTTCCCAACGGAAATTACACTGTGAGAATTTACCAAGGTAGTACAATAATATCCGAAACATTAATCAACACTTTTAGAGAAGTTAATTATTTTATAACTGACGTTTTTCACTTCCCTCTTTTGATTCTTATATTTGGGGGAATAAGCGGAATTCTGTTTTTAATAGGGTTAGTGTTCTATTTTAATTATTTGAAACGTTCATAAAGAATATTGATAGTAATTTTCATTGATAACATTGAAAATTTCTTAAGTTTTTTAGAAAAGAGAATAATGGACGAAGTGTTCTACGAATTTAAAGAGATTAAAAACGATACAGAAATATCGATAAATGTCAAAATCGAGATAATTCTTCATTTTCTTGCCAAGGTAGGAGATACATTAATTCTATACGAAACAAGGCAAATAGTTCCAAAACCAGCTAATTCCGATAACGATTCGTTAGTAATTGATACACTGCAAAAAATATTCGATCAAATAGATGTCTCCCTAAAGTTAATAAAGGGAAAAATTAGAGAAATTTTCCTCTCGTATTCTCCTTAAAAGATAAGAAAGTAAATTTTTTACGCCTAATTATTAAAATTCTTTCCATAACCTATTAATCGATATCGTCTATTAATAATTCTTGATATCGCAAATACTGAATTAGCTGGAGCGCATATTGGTGGGTTTAAATTAATGATATAAGAATTTTTTAAAATCTTTACTACAATTCCAGCTGTTTTCTCAGTGCCAACGACTAATAAAAGTTTCTCATTATGTTTAAGTTGTTGGACCTTCATTTGGACTTCGGATCCAATTACTCTCTCTAACAAATTGACTTCTAATTCGACTTCGGATATTACTTCAGGTAATGTGTCAGGTCTACCAGCTAAATGACCTATTAAAGAGTCTCCTTTTGATAAGGCAGGATCCAACATCGTGCCTAAACCAATTAAACCCCCTGGTTTAGCTTCATCTAAGAAATTATTTCCTTGACTAATGCTTACTATTTGAGTTTTTAGCGAATTATACTTATTTTTGATCCGAAACCCAGGTCTAATCTCAATTTCTTCACCAACTTTGATTTTACCTTTTAAAACCGAACCTCCAATAACTCCACCATTCAATTCATTAATTGGAGTACCAGGGCGATTTATATCGAACGATCGAGCAACTAAGAATTGAAATTCGTCCTCTTCGTTAACTTTTGGAGAAGGAATTATTTCTTCGAACGCTCGAACTACTATCCCAAGATTTGCTCCAAAAACCGCAGATACAGGGATAATAGGAGCTCTTTCTGCGATTGTATCTTTTACAAATGCTTTAATTTGGTTGTAGTTTTCGAGAGCTTGCTCTTTTGAAACAGCATCAATTTTATTTTGGATAATTATTATTTTTTTGATACCGGCAATATTTAATGCGGCTAAATGTTCTCTAGTTTGTGGTTGGGGGCACACTTCATCAGCAGAAACTAATAAACACGCGCCATTCATTAATGAAGCGCCGCTTAACATAGTAGCCATTAAAATCTCGTGACCTGGAGCATCTACAAAAGATATATTTCTTCTAAATTCTAGCGTGTTTGAACAAGCTGGACAATTGAAGCTAGGTTGTCCTTTATTTCTAGCAATTTCTGACATGTAATACGTAAGATACTCATCACATTCGGGACAATGTAAAATAGTGGCGTTTGAATATCCCAATTTTATAGATATTCCTCTTTCTTGTTCTTCTGAATGCCTATCTGTCCAATCACCCGTTAGGGCCTTGACTAGTGTAGTTTTTATAGGAAATGTCGAAATGACTAATTCATTCCATGATCTACATGGCCCACTAGTCCAATATTACACTCAGCTTGCTTTTTTATTAGTTCTTTAAGGTTAGTACTTTTAGTTGGCTTTTTCTGCTTTGAGATTTGTGTTTTTTTATCAGGTTTCTCTTTAATTTCAGTTGTTTCTTTTGCTGATTTCTCTTCCACTAATAATCTTGCACTCTCTATTAATTTCAATGCTGTAGCTTTACCAATACCTTTGATTTTTAATTTCACAACATCTTCTAGTTTGGAAGAAGCTAACTCTTCTACAGTCTTAATGCCTGCTTCTTCGATTTTTTTAGCCATTTCAGTACCAATGCCTTTTACATCTACTAATTGATAAACCATATTAGAATTAGTTTTTTATTATAATTATTTCTTACTAATTATTTCTTAATTTCATCATTAATTTTCTCAATAATTAATAAAAAGTTAACCTCTAAAATTATATTTCCCATCCATCATATAACCTTTTAAGAGTATTTCTTCCAACACCGTATTTTTTAGCTAGCTGTGTGTAAGAAGAGGTTTTTAAGAAGAAGAATTTCTATTTAATGACGCAGAGAAAATCGATTTAATGGAAGAAAATATATTAATCTATTGTTTCTAATGTTTTAATAGCGCCGGATTTCTTCTCATGCTCTCTATAGGAAACCCTTAAAAGACTATCAACGTAAAATGTTGAAATTTTTCCACACGATTCACTTTTATGAAGAATATATACTGGAGCAGGATAATTTGAGGAATTTATATCGTTTTCATCAATTTTGAATACTATCCTTTGGTTACAATGTGGGCAAGAATTAAATCTAAGGGGCATATTAATTAGTTAGTTTTTTTATATAATAAGCGTATACTTATTTTTAATTTGTTATAATATAAGCAAATATATTTTTACTTTAAAAAAATATTATATACCAAGTCACTCTCTATTTAATTGATTTTCTATGGGGAAGCTAAGTTTAAAAAAATTCATTCTCATATCAATTATTGTTCTAATTCTTATTCCCTTTATTCCCCTCAATATAGAAGATGGAATTCAAGGCAATGATCGTCGACATAATCTGATAAACTTGAAAATCGCGACTACACCGGTAATTAATATATCCAAATTACCAGAAATCAATTATAGTGCATTAAACGCCTTATGGAACGATCAAAAAATAGAAATGTTAATTATTGTTAATGATTCAAGTTTCATAGATGCCGCTACACCTTTAGTGGAATGGAAGAACGAGAAAGGCGTCAAAACAATCATTTTATCCAACTATTCAGATTACGAAGGGAGGGATAAAGCAGAAAAAATCCGAAACATGATAAAAGATTGCTACGAGAAGGAAAATATTCAGTGGGTTCTTCTTGCTGGTGATGCTGAAGAAGATTTAATCCCTATTAGAGAAGTATATAACCCAGATGTTGTTTTAGTAGGTGGGGAATCTGAATACTCTACTTGGGACGATTATTACAAACCAACTGATTTCTATTATGCTGATTTAACAGGTTCTTGGGATGATAATAACAATAGCATATGGGGAGAATCTGCCGAACACAATGGAGAAATAGATGAAATTTCGTGGATTCCTGAAGTTTATGTAGGTCGATTGCCCGCTAGTAATCCCTCTGAGCTGTCAGTAATGATCAATAAAACCTTAAAATATGAAACGGATCCTAATACTGGAGACTGGATGAATAGAATGCTCCTCGCGGGTAGTATATCATCATATTCTCCTCCTGAGGATGAAGCACGCCTTACAGAGTATATTTGGGAGAATTATGTGATTGATGAGATGAACTTTACACACCTAGCAAAAACCACATCTTCTTTTACACCAACCACCCCTTTACTCCCAAACTCGCTTGGCTCTCTTAATAGCACTAGTTTTCGTGGCGAATTTGATTCGGGCTATTCTACGGTAATAATTGCTGGACACTCAGATCCAACCAAAATTACTGATGATAGCGGTGAAACATATTACAATAACGCAGATGCTCTATCAAGCGACAATGTAAATATGCCTTCCTTATTTTACGCCGATGCATGCACAACATCCTCGTACGACAAAGGAGATAATAGTATTGGAGAAAGACTATTTACTAGAGCTGACTCCGGAGCAATTGGCTATATTGGCGGTCTACGCGTTAATTGGTATTATGATTATGATGAAGAATTGGAAAAACTTAACAGAGCTAATGCTAAGTTATTTTGGAGAGCATTTTTCGCAGAAAAAAAGTTCCAGCAAGGAAGGGCTCTATATGATTCCAAGGTTGAGTATATGAATACCAATTATTTTGTGCGAGGAGATGCTTCGATGATTCAAGAGTGGCAGCGTAAAAATGTGTTAACTTATAATTTGCTAGGTGACCCCGAACTTGATGTATACACCAAGGTTCCTACAGAAGTTCCAAATTATTTTACCGGGAATATTTATGAAGGTCAGTGCATATCTTTTCAAGTTAAAGATAATCTTGGAAGAGTAGTTCCAAGAGCAAGAATTAATATAAGAACTTTAAGCGGAAAGTATCGAACAGTTTATGCTAGTATAAATGGTTTTGTAGATTTTAGATTACCTGCTGAAGCAAATGAAAATTATAGCGTAATAATCACAGGACACAATGTAATTCCTTCCTACTTTAACTTTACAACATTACCCGATACTGATACGCCTGAACTACACACCATTAATCAAATCCCTTTAAATCCTACAACAACAGACAACATTTTCTTCTCCTTTAATGCAAGTGATAATCACTCGGGAATCGAAAGCGTGTTCCTTTTAATATCAAAAAATAATTTTTCAGACTATTCATTAACTAGATTATACAATGATTTCAATGAAAATAAACAGGAGTTTAATATTACTTTAAATAAATTAGAACCAGGTGAATATTCATATCTTGTTATAACGAGAGATTATACAAACAGAACTTCTGTTTTTTACGAAGATAATTTAAAGTTTTCACTTCCTAAACCAATTATAGATTATGTGCTCGTAATTGCTTCCATTATGATAGTTGGATTAGTGGGAATCTCTATAGCGGTTGTTATAACTGGAATGAAGAAACACAAAAAGAACGCTAGAAAGTTGATGTAAGTCTAATAGGTTTAATACAAATCCTTTTAAGTTTAACGATTTGTCATGAAAAAGTTTAATTACTAGTCTTTACTATTTCTATTACTTACAACCACATAAATAAAGCATTTTACAATAATATAGCCGAACTTATGGAATGGTTGTTAGTGGTGTTTTTAACCACATAATCTTGTAGCGATTAGCTACAACGCCGGAAGTTAAACTGTTTTGCGTTGCAGATAGTACTGTAGTTGAAAATCTATGGGAACTTGCAAACTGTAGCCTCGGCTACGGTCATGGTAATACAGGATAGTACCCGGTACCATCCGAACCCGGAATCGCAAATGTGGTTAAACAATATCACTGAAATCGTTTTTTCCTTATAAAAAATGTTTTTAAATCATACATTATAAGATCTAATAAGAGTTAATTAATTGAGTTTTGAAGATTTATATGCCTGGAAAATTTGTAAAAACACTGAAAGCAATTGGAAGAAAGTGGTTTATATTTCTCGTTGCTGTAATCCTTATCGTTTTTATCTTTAATCAATTTGCTGCTATAATAATCACAATTATTACTATAGTCTTATTCGCTCTTTCTTATGTACCAACTTTGTTGTTTCATAAAAAATTAGTTAAATTTTTGAACGAGACTGATACAATTGACGACAAGACCGTAGCGAGAAAATTAAAACATCCTTTAGCTCAAATACAAGAGATTATGTTTAAATTATCAAAAAAGCAGAGTAAAGATAGTTCCTTAATAATTTTCACTAACGGACACTATAGTTTTTATAGCGAGAAGGTTATTACGTATTTTAAATCTTATTATAATAAAGGCTTAGGAGAAAAAGAGGTTCTCGAAAAATTAAGCAAATATTATATAAAAACAAGAACAGAAATTAAAACTATTGAAGAGACGCTAATTAAGCACGATAGATTAGAAGAAAGAAAAGTCTCTGTTAAAGAGTATAGAGATAAAAAAAGATTTGACTAAGCAAATTCCTTTTTGAATATTATTTTTCATTACTTTTTGGTATTTTAATGACTGTACCTTCGACTTCTATGGGGTTGCCTTTATCATCCCTTATCAAGTGAGAATTTAGTTGAACGGTTATAACTTCTCCATTAATTTTCTTAAGTTTTGTGATAAAGTTAATAATATGCCCGTTGTCCAATAACCCGCGATAATAACATTTATGTTCATTTGGATCAGAAAGAAATCGTGAAGATTGAGAGCCAACTAAAGATATATCTTCGGCTAAACCTAAAATTTTGTTTAAAGCAATATTATGCATTAGTAATTTGCCTTTGAATTCTCCCTTATAGAAACCAACCTCTAAATCATTTAATATTCTTCTATAAATTTCCTCAGATTTTCGCAATTCTTTAGTTCTTTCTTCTACTTTTTGAAGTAATGTTTGATTTAACAATCGCAAATTCTTTTCAGAGTTAATTAGCGTTTTTTCCATTGATTTTCGTGTCGTGATGTCCCGTAATATCATAATAGCTAACTCTGTTTCTCCTTCCAAATTTAATCCTGCTGTACTTGAAGTACACCAAAAAATTAATTTTTTCGAATTTATAGTGGTGAATTCCTTCTCGTCCTCGTGTACTTTTCCATCTGTAAAGGTTTTGAGGGCATTACATTCAGTACACGGCTTACCTCGATGAGCAAAAACTTTATAACATTTTTTTCCAGTTATATGCATTCCAAAAAGTTGTTTAGCGGCATTGTTCGCCCAACCTATATTATAATGAGTATCTACGAGATAAATTGTTTCGGTTAAAGAAGAAATAATTCCAGCGAGTAATTGATGGCTACTTTTCAGGGTTTCCTCGGCCCACTTACGTTCTAATGCATTTCCAATAATCTCAGAAGTGGTGCGAAGAATATCAAAATCATATTTGTCCCAATTACTTATATGATGAATGTTATCAAATCCAATATATCCAAAAGATTCGTTTTTAATTTTTATCGGAAAACCAAGCACAGAATTAATATTTAATTTTAATAATTCCTTTTTAAGGTTAATTGCTTCTTCTTGAAGCTCCGAAGTGTCTTTTATGTGGATTAATTCATTTTTTCTACCGAGATTGAAGATCCAAGGGAAGGTTGTTTCGTTTATACCAGTTAAATTTATCATTTGTGGTTTTACACCATCAGCACACCACTCTTGTATATAAAACTCTAGGGAACCTTCTTCGTTAAAAAGTAAAATATATGCGCGTGTGGCGCCAATTAGGACTCCCATCTCGAGAAGAGATGTACTTAATGCCGTATCAATATCTAAAGTACTAAGAAGTCTCGATGAAATGGTAGAGATAAATTTTTCATTTTCGAGTTTTCGCTCAATTTTTTGCTCGAAATTCTTACTCTCTGTAATGTCAATTATAAAAGATTGTATCATTGGTTTGTCATCAAGATTTACCAAAGACATATGATTAACAATCCATGATTTGCTACCATCTTTTTTATATATCTCAAATTCAGAATGTTCAATTGGTTTCCCTTCCTTTATTTGAGATAGCCTTGTTCTAAATCGAGGAATTAGTGTAGGAGAATACATACCTAAGTTAAAATAGTTTTTTCCAATTATATCTTCCCTCAGATAGCCAAACTGGTTCTCTGTAGCCAAATTACAATCAATTAATGTACCTTTTAGATCTGTTAGTGCAATTGGTATAGGAGACCTATCAAATAGAAGTTTATATTTTTCTTCAGAATTTTTAAGTTTTTCATCTGCTAATTTCCATTGGGATATATCCCTTATGTGAACAGTTATATAATTGGGCGGAAGATAATGAATTTTAATTGAAATATAAACCTGTTCTCCTGTGGTCTTCATCAAATATTTTGACTTTTTTGAAATACTTTTTTTTTTCGTAAAGCACTCGTTTATAGCATCTAGAATATCAGGTCTATCACTATGAACTTCAGAAGCATTCTTATTTAAGTAGTCTTTAATTATACCATTAGTATCTTTTTCTGCTGCATTGTTATAATCAACTAATACAAAATCATTCTCTATTTTTTGCCAAACATATGAGGGAATTGGGATATTATTAAATAATTTTTTAATATTTTCCTCTAAAAGAAATGATTTTTTCTCGAGGTAACTCATAGGATTCTCCAGATGCTAATATTTCTATTATTTATTATTTAAAAAGCCTATCTCAATAAATAAAATAAAACAGAATTTTATCTCAACTATAATTTCATCAGATGTGTATTTAATATTATGGTTGTTGAAAAAAATCAAAAATTAAAAAAAAAGTATAGATCAGTTTAAATATTCAAATCTCCAAAGTTATAGTATTTTCTCACCGGTTTCTTAATGTTCCAAACGCATTCCAATCCTTTAGGAAATTGTACTAAGTCTCCTTTTGCAAATTCGAGTTTCTCTCCAGATGCATTGTCAGTTACCTCTACTTCTCCCTCTAAAATATAACACGTTTCTGTATCACTGTAAGACCAATCAAAAATACTCTTTTCTTTTTCCCAAACGCCCCAGGAATTTACCCCTAATTTATCCAACTCTTCTTCAGTGGGAATTTTCTTTTTCATGAGTGTCACGCGTTTTTGAAATCTGATTAACAAATTTGAAATTTTTGATCAGTAATAAGAAAGAATAGATTAAATATTAATTGTTTAATCCCGTTTTAGATTTTATCGTACATAGACTTTTTCAAAGAATAGTAAAAAACATGTAAGATATTAAATTTAGTTAAGAAGATAATAAAAACTTAAAAAAGAAATAGAATTTAGATTTACTTAAATCAAAAAGGTAAAAAATGAAAACTATTATTAACTAATAAAATAATATTTTAAACTTTTAATCGAATAATAAAGTATAGCTATCTTCAACTCTATTATTATAGGCTATCATTTATCGAAGAATATTAATCGCGCGAGAAATCAGGAAATATGAAAAAGTTCATCTTAAAGATTCTTTTAGCGGGAGAAGGCGGCGTTGGTAAAACCACACTTCTTCATCGTTATGTGGAAGGGAAGTTTAGTGCTGAAACGCGTATGACTATTGGCGTAGAATTCTTTCTGAAAGAAGTAGAAATCGATAATCAATATTGCACTCTCCAATTATGGGATTTTGGTGGCCAAGAGAGATTCAGATTCTTGCTAGAAAGTTATGTTTTAGGAGCAAAAGGAGCTCTACTACTTTTCGATTTAACTCGCCCTATTACATTAGAAAAACTTGAAAATTGGGTAAGTATTTGCAGAAGAGGGAATCCCAACTTACCTATTCTCTTCCTTGGCACGAAGCACGATTTATCTAACGATATTATGGTTACCGACGATTATGCATTTGAATTTAAAGAAGCATTTAATTTGTTCAATTATTTAAAGGTTTCAAGTAAATCTGGAGAGAACGTTCAGAATGCATTTACCTTGTTGACCAAGAAAATTTTAGATCTTCAAAGTCATTGAATATTAATTAATAACGGAAATGATGGATAATCTCATAGTAATTGATGCTAATTTTATTTTACTTCCGTTTCAGTTCAAGATTGATTACTTAACCGAAATTACGGCCAGTTTGGAAGGATTAACTCGATTTGTTGTATATCGGCAAATTCTCGACGAATTAGAAGCTAAGAAAATTCGAGAACCAAACTCTACTAAATTTCATATGAATTTAAAATCGGGACTTTTGTACCTAGAAACTAACAGCCCTAAGTTCAATATCCTCTACAAAAAACGCATAAAATCAAAAGAAGAAACTACGGATAGTTTTCTCCTAAAAATCTGCCAAGAACTAAAGGAAAAAAACAAAAAAGTATACTTAGCATCAAATGACGCTGATCTACGTCGAAAAGCAAGGAAAATAGGGATTAACACGATTTTTTTGCGACAGAAGAAATATCTTTCTTTTGATTAAATTTCATCCTATGAAGATTACGGGACTATTTTATTTATTCTAGATACGATTTAGTAATATCTCATTCAAATCTTCACGCATAAGGTGAACTGGATTATTTTTTAATCTCGTTCTTTCTATAATATTATCAATGTCTGTAGTTGTGATACCATACTTACCTAGAAGATCGATGTTTAATTGCTTAGTCCATTTTTCAAGAGTTTCTACTAATATTGAACATAAATGTGGAATATTATTCTTTTCAAAACTTTCCTTTCCATTGAGTAATGCGCCTACAATCGCGTGCTTTAATAAGCCATTTTCGCCTTTAGTACCTAACTGTTCTAATCTCTTTATATTCATTTTGGTACTTTCAGCAAGTAGAGTCCCACACACGACACCGTGAGGAATATTAAACAACCCTCCTATAGAAGATGCGAAACCATGAACGATTCCCAATCCTGCGTTAGCAAGAGCAATTCCGGACATTAACGAACCATAAGCCATGGCAATTCTTAGAGTTATATCTGAGGGTTTTTCCTTGTAGACGGGTATTATCGCGTCTTTCATTCGCTTTATACCACTCATTGCTAATGCATCAGTAATAGGATTTGCTTTAGGTGAAACATATGCTTCGAGTAATTGTGTGAAGGCATCCATACCACAGGAGGCAGTGACTGATTTGGGACAGGATACTTCAAACTGGGGATCGATAATAGCATAATTTGGTATTAAATTATCGTGACGAAGAGATTTCTTAAATCCTTCAATTCCAACCTCAGTAATAACAGCATTCTTAGTTGCTTCGCTTCCAGTTCCCGATGTTGTGGGAACGGCAATATAGGGGATTTTAACACCATCGTGAGTTTTACTTCCAACGCCTTCAAGGTAGTTTCTGACTGAATCAATTTTTGGAAGCATTGCCGAAATCGCTTTACCTGCATCAATAACGCTTCCTCCCCCAATTCCAACAACAAGATCTATTTTTTGATTCCTAAAGTTTTTCACCGCATCATCTACTAAAGTTGGAGTTGGTTCTCCAGTAACTGAAATTTCTGAGAAATTAACATTCTTCTTTTTCATTGCATATACAATCTCGTCCCATTTTCCTGATTTCTTAAGAGATGATCCTCCAATTACATAAAGAACATTATTTCCAAATTTTGGTATTAATTCGTATAATTCATTTAATCTTCCCGCACCAAAAATGATGTGTGGTATACTAGCAAAATTAAAATCTAAAAACATATTACCTACCTACTTAGAATTAAATTAATAAGATTTTTAACTTAATTTAATTTAGATAATTTGTTTTGAATAAATAAGTTATAGTTTCGGTGATACCAAATTAAACAGATTAACGAAAACGATTTTAAGTATAGAGGCGGGGATTCTGGAGTTAAGTACTTAATGCGAGGCCCAAGTATTGACTGGGGAGTTATACTGCTCAATCCAGGTGAATCATTGGCTGAACAATCTCATGGACACAACTTTATTGATGAAACTTTCTATTTTGTTGAAGGAAATGGCATAATGATTATCGACAATAAAAAAATAAATGCATTAGAAGGAAGTGTATTCTTGGTTGAGCCAAAGGAAATGCATAATATTCGAAACGAAAGTGACAAAGCTATAAAGATCGTATTTATCAAAGGAGAATATAAACCTGAAGATAAATACTAATATCAAAGAATACAAAATTGAAAAAAAAGGGATAAACTATGGCTAAAAAGAAAGGAAAGGAAGTAAAGAGAGGAAAAGGTAGTAGAGGCCCTTATGTTCCACCTGTTATAACGCGCGTGAAATTTCCTACTAAAAGAATCGGAGAAATGTTTGGTAGAGTTACAGAGATATATGGTAATGAGCGAATGGGCGTATTTTGTGAAGATGGAAAACAAAGAGTAGGTAGAATTCGTGGTAAAATTAAAAAACGCGTTTGGATAAGGAAAGGTGATTTAGTAATAGTGTCTCCTTGGGATTGGGAAACGGAAACTCCAGATAAACCAGGAAAATGCGAGATTACTTGGCGATACACTAATGCGGAAATTTCTTGGCTTGAAAGAAATAGAAGAATTCCAGAAATATTAGATATCAACAATATTCCTTTCTAATAACCTGAGGTAAGTCGAATTTTTGAAATTAGGTATGGTTCTGTTTCTAATATTAAATATCTTTAAAAAGCAAAATTTTTTAATTTATAATTCCCTTTATATTTTAGACTTCTGTTCTAAGAAATCATAATTTAAGCATCTTAAATTTGGATAATTCAAATAAGGAAAAAGTGAGTAAGTATGGTTGATCAAGAGGACCAAGTAGAAAATAATGAGAAAGAAGACGAGGAATTAGATAATGTCATTGTAGTACCTAAAATTGAGGGAGATGACGGAAGTGAGCCCGCCACAACTCTATTTGCTGTAAGAACTACAATTAACCAAGAAAGCAACATTTTAAGACAAATCTTTTATCGGTTTAAAATCTTGGATTCGGTTCCTGATATTAGAGCGATGCTCGTATCCCCATTATTACCCGGTTATGTATTCTTTGAAGCCCCTCAAAAGAGATCTGTTCAGATAGCTGTGCAAGGCATACCTCACATTAAAGGAAGAATCGTTCAAAATATTAATTTAACGGAGTTAAAGCACGTTTTGCTTCCAAGAAGCGTAACAGAATATTTAGAATCAGGAGATACGGTTGAAATTATAAGTGGAGTCTTTGAAGGGTCCAGAGCGATTGTCATGCGTATGCCACACGATACCTCAAGTAGCGAGGAGGTTGTAGTACGTCTGCTGCAAGAAGAAACGCCTATAACAATTAAAATACATGGTGATTATCTTAAACTCGTTGAAAAGAAGAAACTTGTAAAGGAACCGATCCCAGAAATAACACTTAGCGATGAAGAGGTAGCAGCCGATTTAGATAAGGCAATTAGTTTTGACGATGATTATGACGAATACGAAGAAGAAACAGCTGAAGGTGTTAAAGCAGAAAAATCTGAAATATTATATGATGATGACGAGGAAGCTGAAGAGGACGACGAGTGGGCTAAATTTGATGGCTTCTAAATTCTTTTTTTTTTAAAATAAATACTCAATTAGAAAATTTTTCTTCTTTCTTTAGATACTGACAAAAAAGGCGCAAGTTAATCGCTTTTACATATGAATCCCGATATATACAAGAGTTTTTAAATCTAAACTATTATTAAAAGATTATAAAATCTCTATTCGTGAGTTAAAACTTAATATTTTTACATAGTACTATGATAAAAAATATCTTCATAATGAAATCTACAGGGGAACTTCTTTTCTATAAAACTTATGAAGATACTTTTGACATTAAACTTACGAGTAGCTTCCTAAGTGCTATTTTTTCGTTTGTTAAGCAGACTTTGAAAACAAAAGAGCTATCAGAAATTGAAGTAGGACCTTTTAGATTTATCTTTGAAGTAGAAAAAGCGGACTCCAGCGAATTAATGTTTGCGTTATTTAGTGATAGAACTGATAATCTCGTCGAATTGAGAAACCATTTAAGAGCAATTAAAAGCGAATTCTTATCTGAATTTGATCTAACACGATTAACTGAAAATTTCGACGGTGAAATCTCAAAATATCAAAACTTTGATAAAAATGTCGATGAAATCATCGAAAGCAAAAAACTAGTTTCAGAAGAAATTCAAAAGGATTTGATTGAAGTTTTCAAAGAACTCCATACATTTTCTTCTTTTGTCATCTCGTCTGCTTTATTAACTCAAACCGGGAGAGTAATAGTTTCTTACCTAAGTCCTAATGTTTTATCCGATATTATAAGGTTATTAGAAAGCCGATTTATAATTGGAAATTCAAGAATTAGTGAATTAATATCACTCGAGGAATACGGTATCCTATCGTTAGTTGGAATTGACAACTTTATTTCTATAATCCAGTTCAAGAAAAATTGTCATTTCGAGACGAGTTTGATGATATCTAAAAAGTTTTCAAAGAGACTCAAGAAGCTGATAATGTAAAAACGATAATAACTCCCAATTCTCCCATTTATTTCGTCAGTTTTGCGAAGAACTTTATGCTTTAAACAACCATAATTGATTACGCTTTTTAACAAAAATAAATAAAAAAAAAATGTAAAATTTACAAAATTTAGCGGTTTTAGATACCAGACATCTTATAAACTTGACGTAACGACATCGACATGACATAATTTTGGATTTGCCTGCTTCCACCTATGATTTCAGCGATTCTAGAGATGTTTACCAGGTCGGTCATTAAAGTGTTATCGCATAGTCCAGCACCTCCCATAAGATTGGCAGCTTCGTAGCAAATCTCTTCTGTAAGTTTAGCAACATGATACTTGAACTGACTAGCAGAAGCTACTAAGGCTTGTGAAATGTTTCTGGGAAGCTCCCCTCCAAACTTTTCCATTTTGCCATCATAATTTTTACAAAACATTAAAAGTCCAAGCGTGACGTTAGTTAATCTTGCCCAAAGGTCAGTTAACGTAAAACCTACTCCTTGAAATTTCAAAATCACTTGATCGAATTGCATTCTGTTATTTACATATATAGCCGCGTGGGCAATTGCGTTCCAACTTTTGGATATACAATCGATTGCTATCCCTATCCTTTCCGGAACCAATCCTTCAAAAAGATGTTCTCGCCCCTTACCTACACCACCTAACACATAATCCTTAGGTACTCTAAGGTTATCAAACCTTTCCTTACCTAGCCACACTTTTGGTACATATGGTATGAAAACGCGTTCAACGCTCCAACCATCCCACGATGTATCAATTAAGAACTGAGCCATTGTATTCCCGTTGTTCTGCTCTGCAGTAGCGTAAGCAACGACGTATCCTGCCTTAGGGGCGTTAGTGCTGTAAATTTTTTCTCCGTTTAGAAGAAAGGATCCGTCAGGTTGCTCATCGCATGTGCTTAACATATGTACTGCGTCCGAGCCCCTTTCTGGTTCGGTGATTAATATTGCTCCTGGTGTTTCTCCCGTTACGAATTTTTTTAGTACCTCTAACCTGATAGGAATGTTTTCGTGATGTTCTAAAAGAGGATTAATAGCTAATTGAGTTGCCCCACCAGCCATGGCAAACTGAGGGTCAAAAAAGCCTACGGCTAAATTCCTCATCAATTCCATGACTAGACCATAATCGGTGTAATTAAGATCAATCAAGTCGAAATTGTGAGATCTTGTTAGGTATCCTACGGCTCCAAATGCGGGGATCCAATCGTAAACATCTTCATCAGGACCATGCGTAATCTCGTTTTTCTTTTCGAAACGCATGCAGAATTTTTGAGCTTGTTTTAGAAAATTAAACTCCTTTGGTTCCAAAATAGCCGTTAGGTTCGTATTTAAAAACGCATATCGGTTTTTTAGACTTAACTTTTCAAGGATTTCGTCACTTATAGCTTGAGTCATATATTTTTTCTTTTTATTTTCTTCCATTTTTATAACTCCTATATTGAATATTGTTAAAATTAACTAGAGAAATAGTCTTACTTAGAGAAATACAAATTCTTTTTTTAATTTTGTTTATTTTGAATAAAATAATTAAAAAAGTAATATCCAATTTCTTTATAGCTCTTTATTTTTTTTTTTAATTTGTTTTTATTTAAGATAAGTCTTAATTAACATCCAAGTCATTTTATACTACAATGAAAATTTTAGTAACTGGAAGCTCTGGTTTCATTGGTTCTACCCTAAAGCGATTTCTAGCAGAAAAAGGTATTGAAGTTATACCTTTTGATATTAAAGAAAATCCATTGGATGATGTTCGAGATTTTTCTGCTTTACAATCTAGAGTAATGGGCATAGATGGCATTGTTCATTTAGCGGCAGTTAGTAGAGTAAAAATAGCTCATGAAAATCCCTTAGAATGTATTAAAACTAATGTAGGGGGAATGATCAATGTTCTCGAATCTGTGAGAACCCAAATGGCTGAAGATAAACACCCTTGGGTGATTTTTGGGTCTTCAAGAGAAGTTTACGGAGAACCAAGGAATTTACCGGTTGTAGAAACTTCAGATCGGAAAGCTATTAATGTGTATGGAGTCTCTAAATTAACTGGAGAAGAACTTTGTAAGGTATACTCAGAAAATTACGGATTAAAAACTAGAGTGTTAAGGTTTTCAAACGTATATACCGGAGTCAACGACCATCTGGACCGAGTAATCCCAAAATTTATACTCCGTGCTTTCAACAAAGAAGACTTGGTAATTAACGGTTCGGGAGAGGAAATATTTGATTTCACTTACATTACGGACACTATTCGGGGAATTTGGGGTTGCATTCAAGAAATTGAGAGAAATTTGCATTTATATGATGATTTTAACATTTCTACAGGAGTCCCGATATCCTTAAGAGATTTAGCAGAAATTATCATTGAAAAAACGAAAAGCTCGAGTAGAGTTAATTACATAAAATCTAGGTCCTACGATGTTAATAAATTTTACGCGAATCCCGGAAAAGCAAGGAAAATACTTGAATTTTCTCCCAAAATAACATTAGAAAATGGAATTGAATTAGCTATAAAGGAATTAGAGAGTTTAAAATAAGGAAAAATAAAATAAAAAAAATAAAGTCTTTTAATAATTAATCGTCATCTTCGCCGTTGCTCATTAGGGATTCGATTTTTTCTTCTAATTCTTCAATTTTGTCATTAAGACTATCAATTTTTTTGTACGTTTTGCACGTTTCACACGCATCGTCCTCAGAGCATTCGGGGAGGGTATCACAAACCTCTTCGAGTTGGTCCATTTCAATTTTTAGTTTTTCTACTTCTTCTTCGAGCTCTTCAATACTCATATTTCACACCTATTAAAATAACAATGGTAGATCTTATTTTTGGTATAATTTATTTTTTTTTATCTTTAAGAATCTTATTAATACTGTAATAAAAAAGAAAAGTTGAAGTTTTAAAGCTTTTTATTTAGCTTTTAATTTATTCAATTGATTTTCAATTGTTTTGTTCAAAGATTCAATTTCTTTGTCGAGTTTTTTCATCTCTGCAGAAAT
>JAGXOB010000006.1:54577-57490 GCA_019894735.1 Promethearchaeota archaeon
ATTTTCGAATCTACTCTCTTGGTCGTTCAATTTTTTAACATATCGTTCTTTTAAAGTCATAGATTGGTTATCGTCCCCTAGTACAGAAATATTTTCTCTCAATCTTGATTGTTCGTCTGACATAGTATCTCGTTCCTCGTATAAAGTTTCCCGTTTATTCTTTTTATCGTTTAAAGTCTGTATTTGTTCTGCGATTTCTTTTAATTGAGTTTCAAGCTTTTCGTCAATGAATTTCTGCTTGATATAAAACCCTACTCTCTTTAAAATGTCACCTTTAGACCAGTTCCTTATGTAATAGCTCGAGTAATCCTCGCGTTGTTCTTTTAACTTAAACGTAATTGCATCCTTAGGTTTTAATGTAATTTTGAAACGCCAATAGTTTGGAGTTTCTTCGGGATCAATAGGTTTATCGATAAATTTATATCCATAGGTTTTAGGATGGTCCAAGTAAAGTACCTTTTCATCGTTAGTTTTGTTATTTATTTTATAGGTTGTCATTTGGTTAGTGTAATAATATTCGTAGGAATATCCACTTCCAATTGTAATTTTGTGAACGCTTAAACTTTCAGACTTATCTTCGTGGGTTATTAATACTGCCTGTTCAACGGCATAATTCAATAGTCGAGTATCCTCTTTGTTTAGAAAAGGAACGATTGCTTCCCCTGCTAGATTGTCGTCATAAATTATCGTGACTGGCCCTCTTTCAAGTGTTAAATTTGTGTTATTTGTGATCTCGAGACAAGCGTTCGGATTACTATCGTATTCGTTTTTATTGTATAGTAAAACTCGTCTTGCTTTTATAGATTCAGTTAAAATAGGAACCAGGGCTGATTGTTTCCGTTTTATCGACACCAGATTTGATATATTATATTCAAATAATTCTCCTAAGTCTTTTGTTTGTACTTTTGTTTGGGATTTTACTTTATCAAGTAAAAGGTCGTCTGTCATAATGCTTTGCATACCACCATACCCTAAAGCACCTCCAGGTGCGGGCACAGTAGGGGGAACTCCTCTTCGACCTACTTTAGCCTTTTTTCTCATTGCACTTGGTTTCGCTTCCATTTCCGCCATAGCGTAGTCTTTATATTTTTCCATTTCAATCCCCTCTTCGATTTCAGTAGGCTTTGCACTTAGCACTTTTGAAGGGCGGATTATGGGACGCTGGATAAAAATAGGCCGATAAAATTCGTATTTAAAAGAAACAGGCATTCCCGCAACTAAGGATAACTCAACATCCTCCCAATCTTGATTAGTTGTATTTTCAATAAGACTCCAACCAGAAAGAAGGCATTTTTCTTCTAGTGCTTGCTCCTTGCTCATTATTAAACGATAAGAAGTTTTCCAAATTGGGCTTTCTCGAATATAATAGACGAAAATGATTCTTTCAGCTTCGTCGTTTCCGCCAGATTCGCAGTTTATCATGATTTTTTTAGCGTCCTGTTTCTTCCCCGATATGACGGTATCGAGAAAAAATTTGAGGTCCTTTTTTATATCTTCATTGACAATTTCCAAAGATTTAATATCAGTAAAGGAGATCTTGGAAATAACATCATCGTCCTTGAGAATAATCAATAATTTTTCAACAATTTTATCATTTTTGCTCATTTTTTCAAATTCTTCTATTCCCATTATCGTTCCCGATACAGATTCTTTTCCAGTTATTGCTAGATTAATTTTCGCCCCTTTTATTTGAGTTATTAACGAGGAAAAAGAGTTTTTATCAGGAATGTCTAACATAATAGATTTTAACAATTGAGAAGTATCCAAAGCTGCATCGTAGGATATCGAGCTTATATAGCCTTTTTCGCTGGTATCTAAAACGAAGAGGGATTTTAACACATCGTCCATTTCGTCTATTTTGAACTCTAACTCAAGGGTATCAAGTCCCTTCACACTTCCTTCGAGAATGTAGTAGGAAACTCCATGCTTGAAAATTATGACCTTTTTGACATTTAATTTCGACATAAAGATTATATATCGACATACAAATTTAAATCTTGATTCTTGATAAAAGGCTTAAGAGAAGTAGAATGAAAAATAAAAAAAATATTAGAGATTTTCTCTAATTATTTTGAGGGTGTCTTCTTCAATAGTTTCTTTGGGATGTTCTATAATCTGACCTATATATTCTCCGTTTTTATTAAAGAAATAGAAGGTTGGAATCGCTTTTAACTCAAACTTAGGATTTACCGCTTCTGGAGGAGATCTTGTTTTATGCCATATTGTTTCTTCTCGTTTACTCAAAGCATTAATCATAATTCCATACAAGATGCGGAATTCCACATCTTTTGTTTTCATCCGTTTTACAAGCTTAATCATACGTGGTACGTTTTTATGGCAATCTGGACACCAATCAGCACCAAATGCCACAATTTTTAACTGTTCTTTCTTTTTTTTCAAGAGCGCTAAAATTTGAGTCAATACCTCAGCCTTTGGTTCGTAGACTTTATAATTACTTTTTATTTTTGGTCCGAAATCTCTAAGGTACTCATCGGGGGATATCGTAGGAGATACAAGATCGGTCCACTTTAGATCGAGATCACTTTTCATATTTACAATAATAATTCCTTTTTTTATAAAATTATTTTAATGATTTATGAAAATATTTTGAGAGGATTTTTATTAAATTATAAAACAAAGGGAAAAAAGAAATAAATAAAAATTGAATTTTAATATCCAACTTAGATTAATATTTTCCTTCAGGTGAAAGTCATGTTAGGAGGTTTTAGAGGTAAATTATTAGAAATTAACTTAACAACAAAACACATTTCAGTTGATCCTCTTAGAGAGGATTTTGCAAAAGAGTTTTTAGGCGGATCTGGATACGCTTGCCGTTATTTATACGATAAATTAAGTAAAGAAACCGATCCTCTTTCTCCAGAAAATATAATTATGATAATGACAGGCCCTTTA
>JAGXOB010000070.1:0-7424 GCA_019894735.1 Promethearchaeota archaeon
CAACGATTGAACGAACAATGCCCAATTTACAGAGTTCCAGTAGAATACGACCTTTCAGGAGCAAGAGCAATCAAGGAACAACAAGTAGGTAAATCTATGGCTGGAGAATTTATAACCGATCTATTTATTAAAACATTGCCTACAATAATTTTCACAATATTAGGTATATTCACAATCTTCTGGTTACTTGGATATCTTAGTGTTCTACCAATTGGAAGCTTAACCACGATTAACAATTTGGTTCTGTTATGGGCTATCGGATTCACTGTTATGGGATTTGGAGTCATTATTAGAACTTCCTTTATGTATCGAAAAGGATTTGCGCCCAATACTATGGTTGAATTAGTTTCTAATATAAATGTTTCTCCAGTTCGCCCCGTACCCGCTTTAATTGATGGTACAATTATTGGAAAAGGAATACCGGGACATTGGTTATCGGAAGATTTGTACTTTCAAGATAAAACTGGTCGGATGTACGTTGATTACCGATTTGGGTTTAGACTTATGGATTTCTGGTGGGCGCTCAGGAGAGCTGATCAATTAGTAGGACAGAATGTAAAAATTCAAGGGTGGTATAGAAGAGGTCCAGGTCCATATTTACAAGTAGACACTATTTGGACTCAAGATGGTAAAAGATTTCGGAACTACTCTAAGCATATGACTTACATTTTAGCAGTCCTATTCTTTGTGATAAGCGCCATCGTCTTTTATCTGTGGTTTGCTGTAATTTAATAATAATGAACAATTTTTTTTTTATTCTTTTTGACATTAATCTTATTCAACATGTTATTTTTTCAAATGACATTTCTTAACAGCAAATTACATCAAGAGGGAATTGACTATGCGAGATAATAATAAAAAAAAAGTGGAACTAATGACACCTTTAAAAAATTTTAAATCTTTAAATGCAGTTTTAGGTAAGGCAGATGCGGTTTTTTTTGGTGTAGAAGCTTTTAATATGAGAATGTTCAGCGATAATATCAAGTTAGACGACTTAAGTAGCATCGTAAAAAAATGCCACGACAACAATATTCTGGCTTATTTAACCACGAATGTGATAGTATATGAAAACGAATTTGACCTACTCAATAAAGTATTAGATAATGCTGTCGAAGCAGAAATCGACGCGGTAATCATACACGACATCGGTGTTATTGAAAGCGTTAAAGAAAAGGGTTTATCGTTTCACATCTCAACCCAGGCCAACATCTCAAATTCCCGGACTGCAAACTTCTATGAAAAGTTAGGAGCTGAAAGGTTAATTCTCGCTAGAGAACTATCATTAGACCAAATTAAAGATATAAAGTGTAAGGCACAAATTGCTGAAATAGAAACTTTTGTTCACGGAGCTCAATGTACTTCTGTATCCGGGCGTTGTTATTTTTCGGCTGAGGTCTGTGGATCCCAAGAGTATTCTGCTAATAGAGGAAGGTGCGTACAACCTTGTCGCAGAAAATGGCGAGTATATGATGACCAATCAAATGAATTTCTCTACGATGGAGTTTTTTTCGTTAACTCCAAAGATTTATGCATGATTGGACACATTCCAAAATTAATTGAAGCTAATATTGATGCTTTCAAAATTGAAGGACGAATGAGAGATCCTATTTATATAGAAGAAACGACCGCGTGTTATAAAGAAGCCATCGAAGCATACTACGACAACACATATACCCCGGATAAAGTCCAGGAGTGGCTAAATCGATTAAACAAAGTGTATAATAGAGGTTTTTCAACAGGGTTTTACTTCGGACAACCAAAAGGAAGCGAAATTCAACGAGAACTTGATGGAAATATTTCAAACTATAAAAAAGTTGAAATTGGAAAGGTTCTTTCTTATTTTCCCGATAAAAAAGCGGCTAAAATTCTCCTGTCAAGAGGTAAATTGCATCTAGACGACGAAATATTTATCATTGGAACCCACACAGATACATATTTGCGCCAAAAAATTACATCAATTCAAATTAAACAAAAGGGAAACCTGACTGAAACGCCGTTAATTAAAACGCAGAAAGATAGAATAGCCGTAGGAATTTTGGTAGACACCGAAGTTAAGAAAAATGATAAAATCTTTAAACTTGAAGCTAAGCAGTCGTAGTTTTGAAATTAAAAAAATAAATAAAATAAAAAAAAGTTAGAAGAGATTTCCTATAAAGTTTTACACAGGTTAAAATATAGCTTTACTATAAATCTTCAGCTAAATCTTCGTACGCTTCTAAAGCAAGCTCGATAATCTCTTGAAAGGCCATTGCGTCTTGAAGATTACCCTCGACGGTAATGTCGCCAGCCATGTATGCGCTAGTGGCGTCAACTTCGCCGAATAACATACCGGAGCCTACCTCTTTCGTTGCGGAGAATGTAAATGATGGATTTTCTACGTCACCCTCGCCAAATTCCAATGAGCCATCGTGGGCTTTTAACCAGAATTTTTTGTCAGCATCGGTAATATTCATTTGGATAGTGATATCCATATCTTCCAATTCTTCTTTTAAATCTTCGTTTTCTACGGCAATCTGTTTGAACAGCTCGAAAACTTTTAAAGTATCCATTACGTCCGAAGCAGCAGCCCCGGCGTCAAATTTTCCTTTCAACTCTTTTATTAAAGCTTCATCAACCATGATTTTTCAACCTTTTATTATACTTTTATGATTTGGTATTTTATTTAAGATTTTGATAGATTAAACAAATACTATAATGTATAACTCTTTACACTATAAAAAGGTTTTATTTCTTTTGGTAATTATACTGCGAAATCTATAGTTACTTTAGTCTGCTACTGAATAATTTTGCGAAATTTGTCGAATATCAAAAATTCATAATCAGTAATTTAATAAAAAGGAACAAAAAAAATATAGAATTAAAAAGAAAAAGTAAAATTTAAGTTATTACTAAAGAAGATGTTTGCGTTTCTATAGATCTTCAAACATGTCTTCAAGAGCTTCTAAAGCTAGTTCAATAATCTCTTGAAAGGCCATTGCGTCTTGAAGATTACCTTCAACGGTAATATCACCAGCCATGTATGCGCTAGTAGCGTCAACTTCGCCGAATAACATACCTGAGGCTACTTCTTTCGTAGCAGAGAATGTGAATGATGGATTATCTACTACACCTTCGCCAAATTCCATAGTTCCATCGTGAGCTTTTAACCAGAATTTTGCGTCAGCATCGGTAATATTCATTTGGATAGTGATATCCATGTCTTCCAATTCTTCTTTTAAATCGTCGTTCTCTTCAGCAACTTGCTTAAAGAGCTCGTAAACTTTTAGTGTATCTTTTACGTCTGCTGCCGCGGCACCAGCTTCCATTTTTTCCTTCACTTCTTTTAATAAGGCTTGGTCAACCATTGTTTTTTAACCTCTTTTTGAATTTTAACTTATAATTTTAGTTTAACAATTAAATTGAATTGTGATTATAGATAATTTTTTGTAATTTATAAACCTTTAATCGTTACCCCTACAAATTTCAAAAAGTTTTTATTGGGGTTTGAAAAATTTGATGTAAAAATGAAATTCCTATTAGTTAGAATGAGATTTATCAAAAGATTTTATCGTTACTTATTGAAATAATAGAGAAAAAATGGCGCCCACACCGGGAGTTTCATCGCGTATGGTTTTCACACGCGGATTTGAACCCGGGTCGCAGGAGTGACAGTCCCGAATGCTGGACCGGACTACACTTTCACACTTGTACAGGTTTTCTGTATCAATATGTGGGCTTTATCTGCATAATGGGCATAATCTAAATTAAATTTAATCTAAATTAGTGATTAATCAAATAATGAAAAATATAAAAATTTTATTGTATAACCGTTTTTACTTTTATCTAAGCTTAATTATAGAATTGATTATTTAATATATTTTACTAGATATACTCCTGCAAAAAGTAAGATTTGGAAAGTTTTTTAAGATTTGATTTAGAATCGATTCTAGTTGTTTCGAAATTAGAATTTCTTAAAACACCATATTCTGATTTTGTTTTATTATGGAACAAAGGAATTAAACAATAACGGTAAAGGAAATCAGTAATTTATATGGTTTATAATATTTGGAATAAAAGATTAAAATTGAATGAAATTAGGATGGAATTTCTTGATATAAGCATCATTAGAAAAATTAAATAACTTATCTATAAAAATTTTAATCGAATGAAATTTTGTATTGTTTATTATGGAAGAAAAAATTCAATTTATCGATCCTCAGAAGATTGATCTGACAAATTTCGAGCTAAAAGGGAGAATCTTGGATATAGGCGGAGGAGGAGAGGGAGTAATTGGTCAATTAAAAGGAAAACAAGTAGTAGCAATTGATCCTAAGAAAACTGAACTTGAAGAGGCTGCTTCAGGCGATTATTTAAAAATTATAATGGATGCAAAGGATTTACAGTTTTTAGACGACACTTTTGATACTATAACCGCTTTTTTCACATTAATGTATATCCCTCTTTCAGATCATCAAAAAGTATTCGAGGAGATTTATCGCGTTACAAAAAAGGGAGGGGAATTTGTCATCTGGGATTTTAAAATTCCGAAGCGAAAAAGCTCTGATAAGGATTTCTATGGTCTTTACTTGGAAGTTAAGATTAGAGAGAAAAATATCTCAACGGGGTATGCTACAAAATGGAAAAGAGAACAAGATTTAGAATATTACTTAAATCTAGGTAAGTCGATTGGATTTAAAATCTTAGAAAGTCATATAACCAATGAAGTATTCCAAATCAGATTCCAAAAAGAGTAGTATTTGGTAGATTTAATAATCGTTTTTTCATTTACCAACAAACTAACTTCATCAATAGAAATCTTTTGATTCCACATTAATATTCCATATTAAACTTTTTTCTGAAGAAATAAAAATATATAGTCGTTTTATCTTTATTTATAGGAATAAGGATTTTTCAAAGAAGTATTTATCTGTAAACCTATGGTCAGTCAAAACCCAATTAGTTCAATTTTGAAAAGTTTGGACAAGGATAGTAAGAAATTTGCTTATGTGTTAGATAAAATCATTAAGACTGTAGTAAAAATCATGAACAATACAGGAGAACTAAAGGAGGAACTAATAGGTTATGACGATATTTATCAAACATATGTGACTGATGCAGATTTTAATTATTGGTTGGAAGTATCGGAAGGTAGCATTTATTACGAGAAAGGAATTAACCCTAAAGCTTTATTTACCATTAACTTTAAGAAGGATATAATTATTCAAATTTTAAAAAATGAAATAAGCGGGACAGATGCTTTCATGAAAGGAAAAATTAATGTCGAAGGGTCTCTCTCTCAAGGGTTAAGATATATAAAGCTTTTCCGAATATTTGTAAAGTATCTAAGTAAAAAAAACGGTAGTAATTAATCGTTTTCTACTTCTTATCATGGCAATATTATATAATACTATAAGTGATCAATCAATAGTATTTTCATAATATTGATAGTAAGAATTACGATCGTAATAAGTTTTAAAATTAAAGTCTTAGAGGGATAAATGTTAGTAATGATTGATTCAAATGCTATATTGATGATGCTAAATTCATTGGAGTCGTCAGAAAGCACATTTAAATCTACAATAGACAAGTTCATTAGACTAGGAATAAAGATTGCAGGTGAAACCGAAGAATTTTATGAAGAATTGAAATTATACGATGACAAAATGTACCACATATACATTAAGGACATTGATTATAATATCTGGTTAAAGAAGATCGGTGGATCGGTTACCTACAACAATTCGTTCTACGAAGAAAATTCAGAGGGGTTGGGCGTAATTCACTTTTTTCTTAGCAAAACTACCATGAAAAAAGTCATAACACGGAAAATACAAGCAGCTGATGCGTTTATGAGAGGTTTAATTAAAACTAGGGGTTCGTTATCTGATGCTATTCACGCAAAAAATCTTCTATCTTTATTTTTTACTCATATGGATTATATCGCCTACAATTCTGATTAAAAAATAAGAAATGCTTATTATATTATTTTTTAATGGGATAGATAATTTTTTTAGAAATAAAATATAACATTAAACATTCAATTTTTTCTCATCGTATGTTTTAAATCAGAAAAAATTGGGCCTGTAATCTAGCCTGGATAATTGTGAGATATTTTATCGCACGATCCTAGGGGTGCCCGGCTTCGGACTGGGATGTTAGATGGAATATTCCATCGACCCAAAGTCGCAGGTTCAAATCCTGCCAGGCCCATTAAATTTTTCCTTTGGTTAAACTAAGTTATGTAAAAAAATGTGTGTAATTTAGTAATTATATCACAGTTTTGTTATGAAAAAAGGATTCCTTGTGAAATGTGTTGTAATATGTTTAATTGGTCCTAATTCAGATCTTAATGATCTTTTCGATTTATTCCTTTTCTTTTTTGCGAATTTTTTACAACAAAGATACATTTTTTGTTGACAAAAAACGATACATTTAAATAGGATTTTGATCTAAATAATAGATAGTGAACACAATTTTTCTATTCCAAAACTAATTTTTACCACAAAAAATATGATCGAATTAGATGATATTTCTCAGGATTCATTGGTGCTACCAAAGGCAATCCAAGTGTTAGGTATAGGTTTAGTTTCAATGACCGAAAATCGATATAATCTTGTGTTCAATAAAGGGATTAGCCGTTCACTAATAAAAGACTTAATACATCTCTATCGTATCGAGATTTTAAGTAAGAAAGAAGGAAAAATAATAGACCTACTTGGAGTTTTCACAGTTTACATTCATTTTTATTCTTATGGGAACGAAAGAATCACATTATTCTATATAAACGAGAAAGATAAGTTAGTTAAATATGAAGATCTTTGTTCATTTTCGAGATTATTAGCTAAATTATATTGTTCAAATGTCTCACATTCCAAAATAAGGCAAATCTGTAATAAAGCAATTCCTTGTGTTAAAGGGCTTTCGGCACTCTTTGTAATTAGTACAAATGGTCACACATTATTTACAAAAATCAGAAATGATAAGTCAAAACTAATAAATAATTCTGTCCAAATTGGGGGTTTTCTGTCTGCTATTTTAATGTTTTCAAATGAAATTATTGGCAAAAACTCTGGAGAAAGTCTTCAATCCATTAATTTTGAAAACCAGCAATTTCTTATAACTGTCGAACACGAAATCATTTTTGCATATCTTGTAGAAGAATCAACAAAATCTGAAACTATAGAAAGATATATAGAATTGATAAGAGAGGAATTTTTTGAGCTATACTACGACTGCTTGACAGATTTCAATGGTGATCTCAACCAATTTCACACTTTTGAACCAGTAGTTGAAAAATATTTTTCAATTTAATAGGTCGTTCATAAAAAAAAGTGTTCGCGAAATTAGTACTCGCATAAAATCTCACCCAAACATATTTATAATTCAAATTTATAAATTTATTAGATGACGCTGATAATAGATATGGACGCTATATTGGACAATTT
>JAGXOB010000070.1:7523-11736 GCA_019894735.1 Promethearchaeota archaeon
GATTAACGATTTAGGACCAGCGGTTTATTTTATTTTAATCTCCTCAGAAAATGGTGTAATAAAAAAGTCCTATATCAACGAGGAAGAGTTTAATAAGGCATCTATATCTTTGAATATTTCTCAGCTTTATGAACTGGCAGAGGAAACTGCCGAAAGTATTGGTTTACACCGTCCAGATTTTAATATAATTCATTCTGATAATTATTATATTTTATCGATAAAAATTCTTGAACACCTCGTTATTCTTTTAACTGAAGACCAAGTGGAAGTGAAAGAAGTATTTAAAACAATAAACAACTCAGTTAACCCTCTATAACTCGCTTTTACATTTTAGTTTAATTTTCTCGAATCAATCAAGTAGAAGCTAAGAATTTTGGGTTTGTCAACATAATTAAAGAATAGTATAAATATTGGTCTCTCTAACTCATATATATCTTTCACTAACTGTTTATATAAAAAACAAAATTGAAACAAGATTGAATAGATATGCATTACGAAAGAAATGAGTATAAGGAAGGATTTAGTATTTGTGCTTTGATAATCGCCGGTATTTTTCTCTGGTGGGGATTTAATATTATCCTTGACGGTATGGCGAATTGGTATTGGTTCTTTGGTTTTTTCTGGATTCTTATCGGTCTATCAATAATGTCAAACCAAATTTACAAGCTTACTAACAGAAGTAAGTTAAGGAATGTCGTGAAACAAGAATTTGAGCAAAATCCTAACATTTCAATTGAATTAATTGCGGGTAATACGGGTATTACAGTTAAAGATGCTCGAGCAATCGTATTAGATTTAAAAGCAAGAGGAGAATTGAGGGGAAAATTTTCGACTAAAACGGGTGAAGCAAAACATGTGGAAATAACCTCCTCTAATCAAGCACCTTCTGAAGAAGCAGGTAAGTATTGTGCAAATTGTGGGACTCCAGTGAAACGCGAAGGAATCGCAGAGTATTGCGCCTATTGTGGAGCGAAATTATAGCTAATCCCTCTTTTTTTTTACATTTATTTTTAAAAAATTTTTTCTTACAAATAGTAGGCTTGGAGTAAGATTATTTTATAGAACAAAAGAACAATGTTAAAATCCTAACAGAAATTGAACTGATTGTGACCACTATGTCTGAAAAAGAAGATCTGAAAATACACGAAAAATTAGCAAAAAAATGTTTCAATAAGACTTGGGAATTGTTAGAAAAAGCAGATAGAACTCCTGAAGAAGATAACGATATGATTCACACGGTTCACGCTTCGAGATATCACTGGGGAGTATTAGTCGCCAACCAACAGGGAACAGCATTAAATCTTCAAAGGGGTGAATGGCAAATTTCGCGGGTCTACACTGTATTGGAACGGGAAGAACCAGCTCTCTATCACGCAAAACTATGTTTTAAAATTACTCAAGATAATAATATTGGGGATTTCGATCTTGCATTTGCTCACGAGGCTTTGGCTAGAGCTTCAGCTTTGGCTGGCAATAAAAAAGACTATGAAAAACACCTAAAATTGGCAAATGAAGCTGGCGAAAAAATAAAAGATAAAGGAGATCGGGAATATTTTTTCGAGGATTTAAACGCTGGAAAATGGTTCGCTTGAAAGAAATGTGAAAAATAAATAATTTCTTTTCCTTTTTCACTTTTACAGAACGTATAGTATTAAAATTATCTCAGCAAAATTATTTAGCAATGAGATTATAGTTGATTATAATTAATCAATTTAAATACTCTATCGAACAATTGAGGGTTTTAACATGGTAAAAATGTTAGCAGCAGTATTTCACAAAGGTGATAAACAAGGTGGTGATATCAAGTTAGAAGAAGTTGACCACCCTTATATTACAAAAAGCGATCATGTACTAGTGGAGATAAAAGCTTGTGGAATTTGTGGTACAGATTTAAAAATTTTGGAAGGAGGGCATCCTGCTAATGACAATACAATTTTAGGGCATGAATTTACAGGAATTGTCAGAGATATTGGAGAGAGCGTGCAAGATTTAGACATTGGGGATAAGGTCGTAGCCGATCCGAATGAAAAGTGTGGATACTGTACCAATTGTAGGAAAGGTTTATCGAGTCTCTGTGAATACATGGCTTCCGGAACAACCTTCGGTATTTTTCAAGATGGTGGGTTTGCAAAATTCTGCGTACTCCCGAGAAGCACTCTATTTAAACTTCCTGAAAATGTTGACTTAACAGCAGCCGCTTTAATAGAACCTCTTTCTTGTGCTGTTCATTGTCATAATTTAGCAGATGTTAAAGAATCAGATAATGTAGCCATAATAGGAGCTGGACCAATGGGTTTGATTATTGAATCTGTTATAAGAATGCACCCAATAAAGAGATTAATTTGTATAGAAATAGACGATTGGCGCGGTAAAAAAGCTATAGAACTGGGGGCTGATTACTTTATTAATCCAGAGACTCAGGATGTTAAAAATGAAATCATGAGGTTAACTAACGATCAAGGAGTTGATGTCATTATAGATGCTGTAGGCATTTCTCAGACTTTTGAAATGGCCACTAAAATTTGGGCGCCTGGTGCCCGGTTAATTTGCTTTGGTCAAGATTATAATGCCGAAGCAAGAATAAAACCAAATGACATCGTAAGATACCAACGAAAAATCTTAGGATCGTATATTGGTTATGCAGCAGATTTTTTAGACGCAATTGAGTTAATAGCTAGTAAAAAAATAGATGCTGATAAATTGATTACTAAAGTTATACCTCTAGAAGATTTGTTAAAAACGGGATTTAATCTTATGAAAGCAAGAAAGTGCGTAAAAATTATAACAACACCTTAATTTCTATCCAAAATTTTTAATTGATCAATTATTATATTTAATAAAGAATAAAAATTAACTTTTTCTTTATCTGGATTCTTATGTCTTTTGATATTTCGGCTCTCAAGGTACTCTTCAAGAAAATCTTTCCACTTAAGAAATCAATATACACAGTTGATACAAGTGGTGATGGTAAAGCAGATGCACTCCTAATTAAGGCTCTGAATGTTATAATGCCAATTCAAGTTCCAAAAGAAATAGAGCTAGGAGGATTTAGCACTAAAAATTTTGATATTAACAAGTTTGAATTACCTGACTATGGAAAACTGTTTCTTGACGACGTACCAATTAACGTCTCTAAGAAAGACTTCGATATCGCGAAACTTAAAGATCACTTCACTTTCTATATTAAGAAAGAAAGATTTACTATAGATGACTTAATAAGCGGTAAACTCGCGGGTAAAATCGTAGCTTTAGGCGACACCATAAATATTTTAATTAAAATTGACGAAGAAGGTTTAGAGAAGTTTTCAGAAGGAGAACACAATTTCAAATTCAAATCAGGAATAATTCCTATCCTCGAATTCAATTTTGAGTTAGGGAAAGAAAATTTGAACCAAAGCTTTGATTCTGTAATTAAATAAATATATCTCATAAATCGCTTGTTTTTCTCATTTTTGAATCAATCTCTCATAAATTCAATAAATGTTGCTGTTTTTAAGTGTAGTTTTAAAAATTTATGCGGGTGTTGAATAGCTATGGCAATTTTAGACCAAAATGTTCATCCACAGATAAGCGAGTTAAATGAATATTCGAGGATAAAAATTACGTGTCCCGTGTGCAAAGCCAATAAAGAATTAAAATTTCCAAAATCTATAATTAATGAAGCAAGACAATTAACCACAATATCTCTTCCAAAAGGATTACTTTGTGATCACCACTTTCAAGCGTTTGTCGATAAAAATTTTATCATTCGCGGGTATCAAAAAGTAGATTTTGAATTTGAGACCAAAAAATCTGTAGAACGTAAGGCTGATGTAAAGTTTCTTAACAAAGACGACAATGAACTCTTTGAAAACGTAATTTTTGAGGGAAATTTCGTCGAGTTTAATCCTGTACGGAAAAATAATAGAGATTCGTACCCTCCTCAAAACGATACTGGAAAAAATTCAGGAAAAAGAAGCCTTAAAGACATATACAACGAATTTTGGGAATTTATCGATGATAGAAATATACATTTCAAAGAATTCATTGAAAAAGATAAAAGACGATTAAAACTTAAACTCGGGATTATTTGATAAAAACCAATGCTTAAATTATCCAATCTATCATTTTAAAAGGAGGAGATTCGCTAGAATAGAGTTTCAATTTATGCCAAGAGAGGGATTTGAACCTTGTCGAAATTGGTCGAAGGGACGCAATTTTCTCGATACCCAGA
>JAGXOB010000071.1 GCA_019894735.1 Promethearchaeota archaeon
ATTTAGAAACGCTCTATTTGAATATTCAATAATTTTACATGATAGTGGCATATTTGAAATAGAATTTCTCTTACTTTAATTATTAAATCTTAAACTTACTAATAACTGTTAAGATAATTCATAGATTTAATTAAAAAAAAAAGATTTTCTCGAATTTCTTCAGTCATAAATCACTTTATTCAACCAAAATTAACCAAATTTGTATGCAAAATTTTTGATCGATAAGCTACTACAAAATCAAATTCTTATTTTATTAAGATCTTAATAAGCTATTATCTTTTATTTAAATTACGGATAGTATCCTATCTCTAATTTAATTAATGGGAATTTGAGATTTGACACTTAAAAACAAATTTTTCGTTTGGAACATTAACAAAAAAAATTCTTTTTGGTTTAATGACTATTTTTTATTTTTTTTAGTTTATCCGTTTCGCGCATTGACTAAGGTTGTAAAGTAAAAATCTTGCTTTGTTAAATGCAATCCCAGTTTCAGATTAAAATTTTTTTTTTTTATTTCTCTGAATCCCTACTTTAAAATTAATGGTACCTTCCCATTAGCTTCCCATTATCTATTTTAAGAAATAATTTAATTAAATTTAAGAGATTAAGAAAAACTAAAGAAGATAGAAAAAAGCTTTATTTTTAATGATACTTAAACATGGAAATTAAAAGTTATAATTTATTAAATGTAGGAGTAGGAGGTCAAGGAGTAATTCGAGCTACACAGATTCTCTCCTATGCTGCTTTATTAGATGATTATAAAGTTAGAACTTCAGAAACACATGGCATGGCCCAGAGGGGGGGTTCGGTTGCCTCTTATCTTCGTTTTGGAACAGAAGTAGAAGGTCCGCTTATTCCAAGAGGAAAAGCTAACACTATCGTGGCATTTGAAGCGAGTGAGGCTGTAAGAATTTTCAATTATGCTGGACCCGATACAGTTTTTTTGATTAACGAGAACATTATGGTTCCTCCGATGATTCATCAAATGGGAATGGATTATCCAAACTTAACGGAAATTAGTGATTTTTTGAAGAATGTCTCTCCCAATATATATTTTATAGATGGCGTTAAAATTGCCACAGATTTGGGAAATCCTAGAACGATGAACGTTGTGATGTTAGGAGCTCTAATTGGTTTAGAAGTGTTACCACTTAAAAAAGAAGCGCTCGAGAAAGCTATCTTAAGTTATCTCCCAACTACATTTCACGATATAAACAAGAAAGCGTTTAAAACGGGAATTGAAAGTGGGATAAAAATTAGGGGGAATATTAATGAGTAGACCAGATTTTGCATATGAAGAACCTGGAAAAAAAATCATTATGTTGGGAAACGAAGCAATTGCTAGGGGGATTTTAGAGGCAGGAGTAGTAATTGGCGCAGGTTATCCTGGTACCCCCTCCTCTGAGATATTACCGACATTAGCTGAAATGCAGAAATTTTTTCCACACCTTAAATTAGAATGGAGCGTGAACGAAAAAGTAGGTTTTGAAGTTGCATACGGAGGTTCTATGTCAAATGTACGCTCAGTTGCAGTTATGAAACACGTTGGATTAAATGTTGCTTCAGATGCTTTTATGACCGCTTGTTATGCCGGAGCGAGGGGTGGTATGGTGGTGATCTCAACAGATGATCCTAACTGCTATTCTTCTCAAAATGAACAAGATAATCGATATTTTGGATTACATGCTTTGGTACCTGTATTTGAACCATCTACTCCTCAAGAAGCAAAAGATTTAATAAAGTATGCATTTGATTTTTCGGAAGAATATCAATCATTAGTATTGTTTCGCACTACGACGAGATTAAACCACGGGAGAGGGGATGTAGTTCTTGGAGATGTGGCTCTTATGAACCGTGAGTATGGATTTGATTGGGATCGCTCTAGATGGGTGTGTTTACCTTCACACTCGAGAGTATTACGTATGAGGCTACTGGAAAGATTAGATGAAATTTCCAAATTTGCTGACGATTTTCCTTTTAATTCGCTACAATTGTCAGAAAAAAAGATTAACGGTGTCAGATATGGATTTGTTACAGCTGGAGTACCATACTCTCAATTGTTAGATGCTCTTAATTTTTACGGGATTAGCAAAAAAGTATCGATTTTAAAACTCGGATTAGTATATCCTCCACCTAAAAAATTGATTAAGAAACTATTAACAGCATCGGACGAAGTCGTGGTTGTTGAAGAGTTAGAACCTTTTCTTGAAAATATTCTAAAACAGATAGCATATGAAGAAGGTTTCTCGAAAGAGGTAAAAATTCACGGGAAAGATTTATTCCCACAAAACGGAGAATTTTCAGGAGAGATTTATTTGGAAAACATTGCTCGCTTGATGGGTTTTTCTTATAAAAGAGTCCCGGTACCAGATGAAATGATGATTATTCCACCAAGACTTCCTATTTTATGTCCCGGATGTGGTCATAGAGCGACATTTTATGCGATAAAACAAGTTGAAAAGAAGATGAAGACAAAATTCGTTAATTCTTCAGATATAGGATGTTATACGTTAGCGGTTTACAAACCATTAGAGGGGATCGATACAGAGGTGTGTATGGGAGGTTCTATTGGGTTAGCAAACGGAATTGCTAAGGTCCAAAGTAAAGATAACCCCGTGTTAGCAATTTTAGGAGATTCGACATTTTTTCATTCGGGAATCCCTGCTCTGATAAACGCTGTTTATAACAAAAATAATATGTTAGTTGTCATTTTAGATAATAGATCAACAAGCATGACTGGTTTTCAAGATAATCCGGGTACTGGTATAACTATCACAAAGGAACTTGGGATTCGCGTTGTTTTAGAAGATCTCGTCAAGGGTTGTGGCGTTTCTTCAGATAAAATTTGGGTAGAAGATGCTAACGACTTAAGTAAAACCGTGGAAAAGCTCGAGGAGGCTGTTAAAGCAGAAGGAGTTCGAGTCTTCATTTCTAGACATTTATGTTCTTTAGTTGAATCGAATCAGTTTCGAGCTCAACAAATTATACCTCCTACCATAGAGGTTGATCAAGATAAATGCACAGGGTGCTTGATCTGCGTTAATAAGTTTGGATGTCAAGCGTTAAATTTTAGTGATGATGTCAAAAAAGTGTCAATAGAGCAGTCAGTTTGCAGGGGTTGCAAAGTGTGTATTGATGTATGCCCTCAAAATGCTATATACGAGGTTGATGCTTAAACAAATGCTTTCGGTATTCTTTTATCCTAAATCTATTGCAATAATAGGAGCTACAGCAGATCCCAAAAAATTTGGAAACGCAGTAACTACAAATATTTTAAGTAATAAGAATCTATTAAGTAAAGTATATCTTGTTTCTCACGGAAGCAAATTAATAGAAGGTTTAAGTACGTATGAATCTATCTTAGATATCACAGACGCTATAGAAATCGCAATCATTTTAGTACCTGCAAATGTTGTGGAATATGTAGTGGATCAATGCATTGAAAAAAAGGTTAAAGGTATAATAATCGTAACTTCTGGTTTTGGAGAAATAGACGAAGAGGGAAAAATAAAAGAAAAGAAAATTGTAGATAAGTGTAAAGAAGCGGGAATTAGGGTTATCGGCCCTAACTGTGTTGGAATACAAAACGCAGATATTGGGCTTAATGCCTCGTTTATACAAACACCCCCACAAGGAGAAGTTAGCATGATAAGCCAGTCTGGCTCTTTTGGTTGTGCAGTTTTCTACCAAATGGAAAGAGAGGTATTCGGTTGTTCTAAATTTGCAAATATTGGTAATGGTGTTGATGTTTCTTTTGATGAATTCCTATCATTCTTTGCTTCCGATGCTAATACGAAAATCATTTGTATCTATGTAGAAACTCTTTCCAACGGGAGAAAATTTTACGAAAAACTAAAAGAAATTACCCCTATAAAACCCGTAATTGTTTTGAAAGGTGGAAAAACCCCAACTGGAATGCGTGCAGCCCAAAGTCATACAGGTTCTATAGCTTCAAATTATAAGATTTTTAAAACCGCAATAAACCAATCAGGAGCAATATTATGCGAAAATGTTTCGGATTTCATTACAGCTATTAAAACTCTTGCACTGATCCTTCCACCCGAAGGAGAGCAGATTGGGATTCTGACTAATAGTGGCGGCAATGCCGTCTTTTTAAGCGATAACATAGATAGATACAGTTTAAAGCTAGCAGAATTCTCAAACACTTTAAAAGAAAAAATAGCCCCTCACTTAATTTCCTTAGTCCAAACAATTAATCCCCTCGATATGATAGGTGTTGCTGAAGAACAACAATATTACAATGTTGCCAGGGAAATGTTTAATGATCCGGGAATTAATATTGTTGTAGGAAGTGCTGTAATACCTCCGTTTTTAGGAATGAAATCTGACGAGCATTTTCGTGGACTTATTCGAGCTTGGAAAGAAACAGGAAGGAAAAAACCCTTGATTTCTTTATTTCTTTTTAGTGAAGGATTTGAAGATTTAAAGGAATTGGCTAAAGAAGAAAAAGTTCCAATTTTCTATACACCACACGAAGCAGCCTACGCAATCAATTTATTAATTAATCGAATGAAGTTTTTAAAACTTTAGAAATATTAGAATATTATTTCTGTGGCTAAATCTATCATTAGTTTTGGCTATTGTTATAAATAGAAATGTCTAAATAAAAAGTATTTTTAATTTTATTACTTGAAAATTTTCTCAGATGTAAAAGATGATACGATTAAAAAGTATTGATAACTTTCGTGGAATCGCTATTATTGCTATGATTTGGCTTCACCTTAGTGAATGGACGCTATCTGGAGATTCTAGATCGTTTCTTAATATTCCTCTCTTTGTAACACAATATGGTTTTTTGGTTAGCTATCAGTTTATTTCTGGAGTAAGTAGATTTTTATATTACAAAACGGGAGAATCATTAATAGAATCTTCAGAACCTGTCAACAATCTAAGAATTAAAAGAGAATTTTTAGTTAGGGGTATTATTTTGCTGTTTGTGGCTCTAATTTATAATAGCGTTGTTGCGATTTCTACAGGAAGACCTTCTGAAATCTGGAGTTGGTTTGCGTTGCTTGCAATAGCATTTTCATTAATAATGGTAACTCCTTTATTAGATACTTCTAAAAGAACGCGAGGATTCCTGGGAATAATATTTATAGTCCTAAATTTTACACTACTGGCGTTTTTATATGATTTCAAGGATCAAACTAATCTATTTGGATTTCTATACCATCTTCTATTTTATCCTGTAGGCTTGCATCCAATCTTATCTTCCTTTGCGGTTTTTTTAATAGGGACAGTAGTGGGAGAAATTATTTACGAAGTATATTGTAAAGATGTAAATAAGAGTAGGATGAGTATCTTAAAAAAGAGATTAATTATACCTTCAATTATAATCGGTGCAATTATAATAACATTTATTGCGATTGCAAATTCGTTCCTATTCTTAAATATACCGTCTTTTTACGGAATATTCTCTACTATAGGAGTATGTTTTGTATCATTTTCACTTTTTGTCCTAATTGAGGAATATGAAATATTTAAGCCAAAAAAAAACTATAAATTCCTATTTTACTTTTCCTATTATTCCTTAACAATTTATCTCGTTCACAATCTTTTGTACTTTGTATTTTATAAAAGTCTGAGTGCACTAGCATCGTCAATCTATATAGGGTTAGTAATTGTATCTATAGGGCTATTCTTAAAATTTATCTTTCCTAAAGTTGGTGCGTCTCTTTCAATTAAAAAGTTGATAAGCAAATTGTCTAGTAGGATAGTATTGAAAATAGAGAAAACAAGAGTTTCGAATTAATTAGAATAAAGGATCTATTTTATATACGACCTATTTAAAACTTTCAACAACTTGGAATCCAATTTGTCTAAGAACTTTGATCCCATTCTCATTGTCATCTAAGCTTAGAACAGCAATTGTGTTAGCTTCTGTCGATTTTTCGGCGAATGTATACATGTATTCAATATTAACATTATTATTTCCGAGAGTTTTGGCAATTTCGTATAATTGACTTATGTTATCCGTCATTTTGACGGCTATAACCTCCGTAACTGAATACAAATATTCTCTATCCTCTATGAGATTAATGCATTTGTCAAATTGATCAACTAAAAGTAATATTAATCCGTAGTCTTCTGTTTCGGCAACAGTTACCGATCTAATGTAAATTTTATTGTCCATTAGGTATTCGAAGAAATTAGCGAGTTGCCCGGGTTTGTTAGGCAGGAATATCGAGATTTGATTAAGCTGCATCTTTTATCCTATATCTTTAATTTTTATTCTAAATACGATCTTAAATGATATTTATACTTAATTAAACTAGAATAATAAAGATTTTTCATTTAATCCAGAATATAGTGGTTGTCCTAAAGAGATTTAATAAATAGGAATGGGCTGGAAAAGAATAAAAATCTTTATTTTTCTTCGTAATCTTCCTTCATTTTATCAAAGAGCTTCTTATATTGTTCAATATATTCTTCGTTGTTAGTTTCCTCAATTTTTTTAAGAAGTTCGACAGACTTAGTTAAAGTATCTGAAGTTTTTTTAATCTTATCAAAATATAATTGTTTTATTTGTTGAGATTTTGCAACTCTTAGCGACGATTTATACCCTTTAATTGAGTCTTCTATCTCCTTTTGAGACTCTTTTACCGAATCTGTTAATTCTTTTTTTCTTTGGTCCAATTTAATACAGTTATCGCAGATTAAATTCCCGGTCTTTTTTTGTCCCTTTTGAATCATGAAAGGGTTTCCACAACGAGAACACACTACAAGCGCAACAATTAATTTATCGTCGTTAGATTCGGGCATAAATGATAAATGATGTATTTTAAAATTTTATAGTACTAATCTAATAACTTTTTTATAATTTAATTATTGATTTTTCTCTCTATTTTTTGAAAGAAACTCTTTCTTATTTTTAAAAAAATTTATGATGAATATACAATTTTTTACCCTATGGAATTATCCCTTTATGTTGTCTTTATGCTATTATTTCTAGGATTTCTCTCCGGGATGCTTTCTTCAATTACGGGAATTGGAGGTGGTGTTTTTTTCGTTTCTATCATAACGCTACTCTTTTTAATCCCTATTAACATAGCAGTAGATACGAGTACATTCATAATTCTTTTTTCAAGTTTAGCAGGATTTATAACCTATTTACGACAGAAAAGAACAAATATTAAGCTTTCACTATTTTTTAGTATATTTTCTATATTCGGAAGTTTTCTAGCCACTGTTTTATTTTCATTTGTTACAATTGATAATTATATTTTAAAAATGCTATTTGCTGTAACTTTACTAGTTGCGGGGTCAAATATGATTTACAGAACTATAAAGACGAGAAATATGAACGAAATCCAAGAGGTTAATTATGTCGATTTCTCCTTAACCAATCAAGATCATAAAGTCAGCTTTAAAAAGGCTATTCCGTTATTCATGTTAGCGGGATTTGTGGCAAATTTTCTAGGAATTGGTGGTGGTATAATAAACACTCCATCGCTTCATATTATCCTAAATTTCCCGATTCACAATTCTACCGCGATCTCAACATCCATAATTTTTTTCACTGCTATATACAATACAGTTATAAAGAGCTTAACAGGTCAGATCGATTACGTAATAGGACTTCTAATTGCAATCGGTTCGATTTTGGGATCGATATTAGGTGCTAAAATATCAAAGAAGATGCCTAAAACCTACTTACAGCTCTTAGTTTCAGTTGTTTTGATAAGTTTAGCGATAAGAATGTTTTTCTAAATGGGTCCTTCTTATATTAATAAAAAATTTATTAAGAAATTGATTAGATTAATCCTGCCATATCCTTGCATCGTTCAGCAATCCCGATCAAACTTTTGATTTTGTCATGGTCGTTAATATCGAGGGTAGCAAGTAGATCATTTGCCTTCTCGATTAATGGGTACTTCTTCAACCATACATAATAGGATAGTTTTGAATCGCGTTTTAAATAGGCATCCATCACTTCTTTAAAATATTGATGGATTTCTTCAAAAAATGGTATTACTACAGGGGATAATCTTAAAAATTTTAGAATTTTACCGATCTCCTCAGCTTTTCCGCAAAAGATACGATAATCCATTGCTTCTAAGGGGGTAAAATCACTATCTTCTGTCACATATATCCCTGTTCGAAGGTAGGCTCGAATATGCATTACCAATATGAAGTAAAACTTTCTTAATTGATCAAAATTATAATCTAAGTCTTTAAATGTTTCTTGTTTTACGTCTTCAAACATATCTGCTATTAAATAAAGAAGACGTTGAATCAATTTGCCCGTTGGTATCTTTTTATACCCAAAGTTCTCTACAACAATTCTTTGATTTGTTTCTTCTGTAATTTCAGTATTTGGAAGTCCGTTGACCCAATATCTTATTTGGTTTCTTAAACTCTTGTTAATTACTTTATCTGAAATAATAACTATGTGTGTTTGCCCAGATAAGATATTTTTTACCACCTCTTTAACCACATATGGATTAGATTCTAAGATTAATTTGTCACTATCTTTTTTCGAGGGCCTAAGCTCGGGAGTTATGTTTAAAGATCCATCGCTATTCAGATCCATAGCAACTGAAGATTCTTTATTTAATTTATAGTTTTCAGTCCATTTTTTAGGTAAACTCACCACAAGTGAGCCACCTAACTTTTGTATTTTTCTGTATATCCGTTCCATATTACAACAGAAGATAATTATTTATATATACTTTTCTATTTTGTATATATACTTTATACAGAAAGTATATATTACTTTTCTAATTTATTTCTAATAGTGAATAAATATGGCATTAGTAAACAAAAAAGTTAGTTTGAATAGTAAAAAATTATCTCGAGCGATGAAGGATTCTAGATTTGATAGTAAATACTTTGAAAACAAAGAAAAACTCCTCAAAAGCATATCCTTTAAGCGGGATATCAATAAAAATTCATTTAATTATACAATTTAGGTGTAAAAAAAGAATGGAATATAAAACTGTCAAGAAAAAAAACCAAAAACTCTCGTTTTTTGAAAGAGCACAATACGTTCCAAAGACTTACAGATACTTAGAGTCTTTTTTTGAAAATATGAATAATGTATATGATTTATAAAATCATTTTTTTTTAATTTCTTTTTCTAATTTACTGTATCCCGATTTCTATTTCCTTATTTATGAGTTTTCTTAATATTTTTAAATAATTGATTATGATAGAACTCAAACGCAATTTTAAAAACGATAATAGGGAGATTTAATTGGATAAGAAAGTAGAATTTAAAATAGAAAACAACATAGCAACTATTAAGTTAATAGATGCTGATAATTATAATCCGCTAAGTAAAGAATCTGGGAAACAACTATTAAAAATATTAGAAGATCTTCAAGATAATAATGAGATTCGAGCTATAATAATCACTGGTACTGGAAAGGCATTTTCTGCTGGAGGAAATGTAAAACAATTCAAAGAAAGTATTGAAGAAGGGAATCCTGGTCAATTGATGGATGACTTAACAAAGGATCTATATAAAATTGCTCAAGTATTACGACTTTATGACAAACCTGTTATTGCGGCGGTTAATGGTTGGGCTGTCGGAGCAGGAATGAATTTGGCATTGTCTTGTGATATCGTTATCGCCTCAGAAAAAGCAAGGTTCAGGCAGTCGTTTTCCAAACTAGCACTAATTCCTGGTTTTGCAGGTAGTATCCTCCTGAGTCGACAATTGACTTGGCAACAAGCATCTGAAATGGCTTTTTTTGGAGACACCTATACTGCCGAACAGATGAAATCACTTGGACTTGTTAATAAAATTGTACCTCCAGAAAAATTAGATGAAATCGCTTTGGAATGGGCTCAACGATTAGCAAATGGTCCCACACTTACATACGCAAGAACTAAAAAACTATTCTTTGCCGCCCTTAGCACTCCCTTAGAAGAACATTTAGAGCATGAGCGCCAAATGCAAATTAAATCGGCAGAATCGGAAGATTATAAAATTGGAGTATATGCACTAACAGAAAAAAAGGAACCGAAATTTGTAGGAAAATAGTAAAATCCTAAATTTTTTTACTTTATTAATTTTTAATTCATTATAACATATCTTCACGTGATTCTTTCTATGAGTAGTGGATTTAGATTATTGAGAATAGAATACCTTTTTAGCGTACTTGTACCCTGTCTACTCAGCATTTATCTTAATAACTACGAGATCATTGATCACATTTGGATATTGGCTGGATTTGCCTTTTATGCTATTACGGGGAACACTTTGAACGATGTAATAGATATGAAGGATCCAAACGAAAAAGAAACGCTCAAAAGAGTCGAAGGCTATAGTCGTAAAGAAGTTCTAACAATTTCTCTAGCGAGTTTCTTAATAGGAACGATGTGTTTTACGAATAGCATTATACTATATCCAATTCTAGGTATCTATTTAGTAATTATTGTTATTTTAGTTGTAATTTACTGCCTCTTCAAATCGCTTGTAATCATTAACCATATCTTTTTAGGGATATCCCACATAGTATTACCTTGGTTGATGATTAAAATTAATGCTGACGATTTAGCTTTGTTTTTTTTTCCTAATCTGGACTTATCTGAATTACTAATTTTACTTTCTATAGCTTCAGTTGGGTATACGGGACAAATGTTACACGAGTTAATCGATGGAGATTCGTTGTCAAAATTATCTCCTAGAGCATCTCAACTAGTCATATGGATTGCCTCTATAACATCGCTCGTAATTACCTTGTTTTCTTTTTTAGTCACCCAAAAGATTATATTTCTTCCTATAATCTTCTTTCCTTTTGGAATTTTATACATTTTTAGGAAACCTCGAACCGATTTATTAGGAAGAACCGCCCTAAAGGATGTAGGAATTATTTTAGGAAATCTTATACTCGTTTACGTTTTTATATTAATCATAACTCCTTAAAATAACCATTTTAAAAAACAATGGCTGAAAAAATATCAAAAAGAATTACGCTAAGTGTAATAATGATAACTCTTGCAGGTCAGCTTGCTTGGGGTGTTGAGAACCAGTTTTTTAACGTATTTATGTACAATGTAATAGCGCCTATACCAATGTTCATTTCTATTATGGTAGCGGCAAGTGCTATTACTGCAACAATAACAAGTATAGTTATGGGGGCATTAAGCGATATTAAAGGAAAAAGGAAAACCTTTATAATCATAGGTTTTGTATTTTGGACCATTACAACAGCAATTTTTCCCCTGTCAGGACTTTTAACGCCATATAATGTTATTTTAGCGGTAATTCTAGCAATCTTATTCGATTGCGTCATGACTTTTTTTGGTTCTACTGCTTATGATGCTAATTTTAATGCGTATGTAACAGATATAACTACTTATCTTATGGAGAAAATGAAAAACATGAA
>JAGXOB010000072.1 GCA_019894735.1 Promethearchaeota archaeon
GTTTTAAACGAAGTTCAAGCCATAATAAAATAAGTCAGTTGGATAGATAGAAATATTCTTCTTTTTTCAAATTTTTAGATATAAATGAGCATAAGATTAATAGAATTGTAGTTGTAATAAACCTAAATTTTTGATTTATAAAACCAACTGTTAAATTCCTTATTGGTTTACTTTTAAATCATTCCAACTATCAAATGAATTTTTTTATCTAAGAAGATGAAAATACCGCGTTGTATGAGTACCCAACATCCTGATAACGTTCACCTTCCTTTTTTCGCTGAATCTCCAGATCTTGGAGGAGAGGACGAAATTCAAGAAGCTTTTTACGCGTATTCACACCTCGGGTGTGATGAGCAAATGTGGGATGCTGAGGGTAAAGAAGTCGACGGGTTTGTTGTTAAAAAACTTTTAACTAAACATCCAGATTTTTTTACTGAGAACCGACTAGGAAAAGATATATTCTTGACGATAAGAGTTCCAAATCCCGCCGAAGAAAAAGCAGAAGCTAAAGTCCTAGTTGAGACTTTGGAAAGCATCCCTCGGTCGTTTGACGCTGCAAAACTCTATTTTAACGACGATGTCGCTCCTATTTTTGAAGTAATTCTTCCAATGACAACATCAGAACAAGGACTTGATAGAATTTATAATTATTACCATAAGTATGTGGTTGGAAAGCAATTTTATCCAACGATGGAAGGCGATATATTAATCTCAGATTGGGTTGGTGAGTTTAAACCACATAAAATAAATGTTATCCCTCTTGTTGAGGATCAGCAACACATGCTTTTTTCTCATCTTCTCTTAAAAGCTTACCTTAGCGACAAAGTTAGAAGAATTAGCAATAGATAGTGAAACGGATGAGGAACACAAAAAAATAACTGACTACATAATTGATTCCCTAAGAACCAATAAAACTGAAGATCTTTATGGGAAAGTTCTAATGGCGGCAAATCAGAGGAGATACCTCGGTAAATGATATTAAATTTTTCAAATTCTCATTTTTAACTTAGTTCTAAAGAGATCTCATGCATTTTTGAGGTGATTTTACTATAAATTGCCCTTAGAACGATCTCGAAAGCTTTATTATCAATATTTTGGGGAATTCCTAAATTTTCTAAAGTTTCTATGATTTTTCCGGGCTTTTTTATATCAAATCTTATCAAATATTCATCAGTGGCAGTGTTTTGTTCAGATAAATCTTGGATATAAATTTTAGGGACATTGAATTTAAATTCTATATTTTGTTCAGCAGAATCTTTTTTGAACTCATTGTTGCTTTTTATTGGCTGTGAAAAACTAAGATCCTCAAGAATTTCTTCCTTAGACTTACCTCGTAATTCTAGCAATAAAAATGGATTATAATCTAAAACAAGAGCAAGGTATAAAATTACAGCAGCAATATGCTTACACGGAATTGCTTTATCAGGACATGAACAAGTTGAATCTAAGCCATTAATTGCATCTGGAAATAGAGAATATCCATTCTTTTCAAAAATCGTTATGACACCTTGAGATAAAGAACCTTCTAATAATTCTATGATGTAGAGCAATTTAGTAGATAACTCTTTTACTATTTTTTCCCATCCGTTATCAGGGATAAGTTCAAAATTTATTTTCACGCGATATGGTGTTGGAGCGGTGCCCTGTACGGTCGCAAAGATTTGACCTTTACTTATGGAGAAATTATCAATGCGTTCCTCGTCTTTAGCATATTCAATTCCTCTTTGCATCCTGAAAGGACGTCCAATTTTTAGATTTGAGATGATCCATTCTCTGCCCCAAGGCGTCTTTGCAAAATTAATTAAGTTTTTCTTAATTTGTTCAACTTCTTCGCGGGTCTGTTGTTTTTCATATTCTGTTTTTCTTTGAGGTACATCTTTTTTCTTGTTTCTTCTATTATCCATGAAATATTTTTTTCTTTCATCCATTTTTCATTCACCTAAATTTAGCAAGTTCCTTAATTTATCATCATCCAAGTCAGAGATCCAAGATTCTCCCGTAGATGCTACTATCTTATCAGCTAATTCGCGCTTTTCTTCTAATAGAGCATCGATTTTTTCTTCGATTGTTCCTTTTGTAATAAATTTATACACATTTACGATCGATTTTTGACCTATTCGATATGCTCTATCTGTTGCTTGGTCCTCTACTGCGGGATTCCACCACCTATCGATATGTATAACTGTTGTCCCTTGTGTAAGGTTTAGTCCTGTCCCTCCGGCTTTTAAAGATAAAATTAAAATCGGAGGGCTTTCTAAATCGCTTGATTGAAATTGATCAACGATTTCTCTCCTTTTCTTTTCTTGTACCCCTCCATGGAAGTATAGTATTTCGAAGTTGTATTTCTGTTCAAGAACTTTCTTCAAAATATCTCCCATTTGCGTAAATTGTGTAAAAATTAAGACTTTTTCTCCATTGACAAGCACTTCATCAGTCATTTCGATCAGCCGTTCTATTTTTTGTGATTGAGCCACGAATTCTTTTAGGTTATTATCTAATTCAAAAGTCTTCATATCATCTTTCAAGTATTGAGAAGGATGATTGCAAATCTGTTTTAATTTTACTAATAAAGCTAGAACTACTCCCCTTTTCTTTCTCTTATCTGAAGATAGCGTATTAATCTCTTTCAGAGTATTCTCTACAAGTTCTTTGTATAATTTAACTTGCGATTCGGTTAAATCGACGATAATTTTCATTTCATTTTTATCAGGTAAATCTTTAATAACATTTTTATCGGATTTTACGCGCCGCAAGATGAAAGGAGCAATGATTAATCTTAATTTCTCAATTACATCTTGATTTTGAAAGCGTTCAATAGGGATGACATATCTGTTTTGAAACTCCTTTCTCTTGCCTAAAAGCCCAATATTTAGGAAATAAAAAAGTGACCATAATTCGAGCAAACGATTCTCAATTGGAGTACCGCTCAAACAGATTTTAAATTGTCCCTTGAGTTTATTTATAGCTTTAGACTGTTGTGAAGCAAAATTTTTTATATTTTGGCTCTCGTCGACGATAATTCCGCTAAAATTTATGGATTCTAATAATTCAATATCGTTTCTCAGCGTTCCATAAGAAGTGAGGATTATTTTGTGTGGTTTAAGAATCTCTGGGATGTCTGACGCGTCCTTTATCCGAGATGATCCGTAATGAAGCATTACTTCTAAATCAGGAGCAAATTTTTTTATCTCTCGATGCCAATTAAATAAAATTGATGTCGGACACACAATTATTACACTTCCTGGCTTTTCAGGGTATTGTTGTTTAAGATAGCATAGAAGTGCGATCACCTGAATTGTTTTACCCAGACCCATATCATCCGCTAAGCACAATCCAAAATTAAATTTTGTCATATTGCCCATCCATGTTAGAGCATCTTGTTGATAATGCCTCAAAGTACCATTAAATGAAGATGGACATTGAATTTCTTCAAAAGATTTTACTGACTGTAGCTTGTTGATAATTTCATTAAAATCTCCTTCGATTATCACATCATATTCAGTGCCGTTTTCTTGTAACTGTATCTTCCCGAGTAAACCAACTTTAAGTACATCCATATAATTTTCGAATTCAGGCATTTTTGATTGCTTGAAATCTGCTATCGATTGTGGATCTACTAAGATCCATTTTCCATCCATGTTAATTAAGGAATCTTCTGAATTGATTAAATCATTAAATTCCTCATCTGAAATTTTTTTTCCTTCGATGGTTGCTTCCCATTTGAAATCAAGCATTGAATGAATATCGAAAACTGAAGGCAGACTTTGAAAAGTACCATCCTCAGTTTTAATACTACTGTTTGAACGAACAATTAGTTTAGCTGATAACCGCTGTTTTCCATCTCTTCTAAAAACCTCCGGGAGAATGACATTAAATCCACTTTGTATTAATAAATCTTTTGGATATTTTAGAAAATCAATAACTTCAGAGGAAGTGAGTGTAATTTCATCTTGAAGGTTTTCTAATAGAACTCTTTTTATCGGAGGGAATACTTTTGAAGCCGTCCCAAGAGCTCTTAAAATTATTTCTAAGAACTCTCCTTTGTTATCCATGACATTTAAATTTTCTAGCTTCTTTTGGATGTTTTCTTCCCATAGCTCGTGTAGAGGAACATTTTGTGCTACATCTTGAAAAGAAACGTAAAATACTAATGGCCAGTCGCTTTTTGGAGTTTTAGGATACTTTAACTCTAAATTAAATACGAAACCATGTTTTAACGTAAATCCTCTTGCCGATTGAGTCCAATTTTTAATTAAAGTTGGTAAAATAGTTTCGTGAAATGAATGTACGTTAAAATTCGAATCCTTCGTGGTAAGGGATTTAAGGAATTTATAATCCCAACCTGGCCTATAATCTTGACTACTTTCTTTTTTTAATTCTTTGCTATAAAATTCGTTAAAAGTACGGAATTTCATTTTATTTAATGTTGATCGTATAAGATAATCCCCAATAGTATCTATAAAGAATGAATATAGATAAGATGGGTGCCATAATCCATTAGTTTTATAACTTCCGTTAATTTGAATGAAATTGATGGGAATACAAAAAGAAGACCAAGAAGCTCTTTTTAATATTGTTTGAAGTCGATCTTTATCATTTTGCGATTTTAACAATAAATTCCACTTACCACGATACCCTTTATTGTTGTTGGTCTCCAAAATAGGAATGAACTGCCCTTTATTCAACAATTCGAACACCAATTTTGTTAAGAAAGACCATGTTTTTATTGAATTGCTATAATGTGTTACTCCACGATCAATGTGTTCTAGGATTTCCATTTGGAAAAGCAGTTTTACCGCTGGTCCAATAGGTATAATTTTCCCAACGCACGATGTTATTTCATAATAAACTTGAGAAATTCCCTGTTGAGATTTATTTTTGGTTACCAAGGGAGGAAGTGCTAAGCATATACTACAGCTAAGAAGTTTCTTAGCAGGTATGCTTGGAAAAGTTTCTGTAATTTGCTCCGAAAGGAATTCTTCTGAACCGTTTGAAGGAATCCATAAAACGAAAAAGTTCGAATCAGCCGGTAAATCTGAACCTTTAGAAATCAATTTAAATCCACTTAGAGGCTCATTCCAATAAGACGAGGGGATGAAAATTAATTCTAGTTTGTTACCAAATTTCATGTATCAATAGTGCTCCAAATCTTAATAGGTATCTTTTTTTAACATTCCGAATAAAAAATAAAATGTAATAAAAAATCACTCAAATTCTTATCTTATAACATTTTTCTCAAACATTTCTTTATCGATTTCTATTCCCAAGCCAGGTTTATCAATCGCTTTGAGTTTTCCTTTCTTGCATCTAATAGGTTCTTCAAGCATTTGGAATTCCTCGGGATAAAAGGGAAATTCGCACCACTCGCAACGGGAAGCCATTATGAAATGGAGATTTGCTAGTAAAATATGACCGAACCCAAATATATGAGGTATGCATTGAACGCCTTTTACTTCCGCCATAGCATCAATCTTTTTCAATTGTAAAAATCCACCACATCGAGTAACATCTGGTTGTATTATATCAAAACAATCTCGCGAGAGAATGTCTTCAAATCGAAAGATACCCATATCGTTTTCTCCTCCGGCGATTTGTACCGGGGATTTTGCTTTTATCTTAGCTAATCCATTAAGGTTATCTGTTGGTATAGGTTCTTCTAGCCAAGTGACGTTATATTTATAGCATATTTCTGCAAGTTTAAGAGCATCGTGAACAGACTGATAAGCTGAATTTGCGTCAACCATAATGTCGATATCTGGAAAAGTATCCCTCACTTCCTTCAAAATTGCTTCGTCGTTCTTAATTCCCGTTCCTATACGCAATTTTACTGCTTTAAAACCCCCCAATTCGGGGTTAACAACGTTTTCAACGGTTTTAACAGCTGGTTTTGGTTTATAACCCCGTAGAATAGAAGCATAACAGTTAACTTCTCTCTTTCGACCCCCGAGTAGCTTATAAATTGGTTGTTTAGTTGCTTTTCCCATTATGTCCCAACATGCGATCTGTATAGCGGATGTGGCTTGTCCAATTCCAAACATAATTCTATTGGTGTTTTGATATACTTCGTGAAAGATTTCCTCAACCATAAAAGGATCTTTATTCAATACTAATCTGTTCAGGGCTTCGTCGATGAATTGTTTTTGAGCTAAATTACTTAAATTCCAATGAGATAACGCCCATCCTTCAATTCCCTCATCTGTTTTAACATTAGTATAAAGACCACTAGCTTGGAATCGCGGCATACTTCCAATTTTAACTTTAAAATCCATTTTTAAAACATATGTTTTAATGTCTGTTATTTGCATGAATACTCACTTCAAAAATGATATTATTTATAATGCTTATTTTTTAATTAAACTTTTAGACTAAGAATTATTTAATTCTATAGTATATTTAAAAAAAACTCGATTGAAAGGGTCTATTCTTGGCTGAATTATTTGGTTCGTCGTCATCATCGAAAAAAACTCCTTTTGAAGAATTAGCCGTAGTCTATGTGTTGTATTTTGACGAAGCTCAAGGTCATATGCCATTACTGATTTACCCCGCAGAAACATACAAAAACGACAAAGCATTCATGCGCCCGATTAAATATCATCCTATTTGGTTTTTAAGCTTGGATGAATCAGATGCTTTAGATCACATAGACCTTGAATTTAAAGGTCATACTTTCTTTGGTAAGAAATTTTTAACTCACTCAAAAAGGGAGAAAAGAAGGGCTGGACTCGAAGAGGAAACTCCCGAAACGATAGTGATTATCGTATCACTTCCAAACAAGATTGAACTATTTGGAGCCGAACTTATTAGAATTTTGACTCAAGAAGTAAAAGAAAAATATGAAGACGAGTTGTTTGAAATAATCTGTTCTGAAATATTAAAAGAGGAGGTAATTAAATCTCCTAAAATAAAGAAACGCATAGAAAAAGGAGAATCAATTAAGAAAGAACTCAGAAATTCAATTGAAACTACAACCAACAAATTTTTTTCTCATGTGATAAAGAATTCTGATACCACTTCAATAAGAATGCAAAAAGCTATAGCATATTTAGCATTTAAAGGTATAGATGTATCGCATATAGATAGTAAAGACTCTAACGGTTCCTTCTCAAGTATTCAATTATTTGATCCGAATACAAAAGGAGAAGTTAATTTTGTTGATAAAACACCCTTCATAATACTTAAAATCAATATTATAGAAGATAGCCAAGAATTAGAGATATTAGTCCAGAATAACTCGCTTCACGTAATTAAAGGGACAAATGTAAGAATTAATCACCTTAAAGAGTATTTTGAGAAAGAAGTGATGATCGAAACAATTGATGCCTGGGAAGCGCAAGAAGAATTGGTATTTATATCACCGATTATTCCATACATAGACGATTATATCTTCTTTATTATTGATGAGGTAACGAATGAAAAGTTATTATCAAAAAGGATTGATTTAAAACTTCTGAAATAATCATAATTATTAACGGAATGGTGTATGATAAATGGCTGAAAGGATTTTAAAAGAAGAAGAGATAATTATTAGAAATTACAGAACATCTGATTATCAAGCAACCTTAAAAATATTAAAAGAACTCCAAAACCAATACAATATTGGATTCGTCGAATCTAAATGGAGAGAAACTTCAGGGCTAAGACAATTTAAACCCAATTTGAAACGGATAACGTTAATCGCAGAACTTAAACAAACCGGTCAAGTAGTTTCAATGGGAATGTTGGAAGCAGTAAAAAGCAACTTAGGGCAATATATTGGATACTTAAATAACTGGGCTACAGAAAAAGAATTTATCGGTAAAGGTGTAGGCAAAATTCTCGCAGATCGTGCCATACAAATATTAAAATCTTGGGGTTGTGACTCCGTTAGAATTAACATGGCTTATTTAGGAGATAAAAAATTAATCGATGTTTTCGGAAAAGTGGGCTTTAAACCAATAATTACTGTTTTAGAAAAAAAATTTGAGATAAATTAACATTTTCCAACATTTTTACTTATTTTGATGAAGTATTTTACCCTTTTTCTTCAATGAAGGTAGTTTCTAAATTGAATTTTACTCGAAATTAAAAACCAAAATATATTTAATTTCAAAAATTGAGAATCACATAACTAATTATATATATCCAAATAACAAAAATAAAAGATATTAGAGGTAGAAAAATAAAATGCCAGTTGGTATTAAAAGTTATGGTGCTTATTTACCTAAGTACATGCTACCCCGAGAACTTATCTCGAAAGCATGGGATTTTCCAGCAGTTCCTGGGACTAAAGCAGTAGCAATGGTAGATGAGGACAGCTTGACTATGTCCGTAGAAGCCGGACTTGATTGCTTGGCGGGAATTGACCCAAAGACAGTTGATGGAATATTCTTTGCTTCAACAACACAAGTGTATACCGAAAAAGACTCTGCGTCATTAATCGCTACCGTACTCGATATGAGAGAGGACATCATTACCGCAGATTTCACGGACTCTACTAAAGCAGGTACAACAGCCTTAACTAGAGCTGTTGATACGATCAAAGCTAACAAAGACATCAATAGTATCTTGGTAGTTGCAGCTGATACTCGAAAACCTGAACCCTCAACTATGTGGGAATTTGGGTTTGCAGATGGTGCTGCAGCGATACTCGTTGCGGATGAAGAAAATATCCCAATTTCGATTGATGATTATTACTCCGTCTCAGCGAATGTGACTGGACCGTGGAAAAGAGCGGATAAGGATGAGTTTATCAGAACCTTTGAACCTAAAATGGACGCGAAGTTTTATGTGGAAAGCATTACCAAAGTAATGGCTGAAATATTAAAACGTAATAATTTAAATCCTACTGAAGACATCGATATTGCAGCTTATTACTATAATAACCCCCGTATGCACAGTAGAATCTCTAAAATAATGAAGTTTGGCCAAGGAGTCGCCCAAAATGGCGCATTCTTTCAAGTAGGTGACACGGGAACACCAATGCCCTTCATGCTCCTGATTGCCAGTTTACGAAGACCCAAACCAGATGCCAAGATCATCATGGCTGGTTTTGGAGATGGCGCTGATGCAATTCTAATGCAAGTTCGAGATAAAGATGGTGTCAAAGCTATTAATAAAGGAAGAATGGGTTTTACCGGTCACCAAAAATCGATGATCCTCCTAGAGAATTACAACAAGTTCATTGAGTTTAAAGAACTACTTAATAAGGACAGATACACGCGCAAGAGTTCAGCTGTATTAATCTGGCGTGATACTTCTTCAGTTTACAAGTGGTATGGTGTAAAGTGCAAGAGTTGCGGTACCGTGCAATATCCTGACATGTCACGAGCTTGTTCCTTCTGTAGGGCTGATGATCAACTTGAACGCGTGAAACTCCAAAAGAAAGGAGAAATCTTTACATATACCCTCGATCACCTGGTTGGTGGAGCATATCTAAACACACCCGTCCCTCGATGTGTTATAGACCTCGATGGTGGTGGTAGAGTGCTCGTCAATATGACTGAAATTGAAAAACCCGAAGAAAACGTCAAAATTGGGATGAGAGTCGAGCTAACCTTCAGAAAAGAACATGAAGGTGCTGAATTTAAAAATTATTATTGGAAATGTCGACCCGTGAGGGGGAGACCTTAAAGGAGGTAATAAATATGGTAAGACATGGTATTAAAGACAAAGTCGCGATTATCGGTTGCGATATGACAAAATATGGTGAACTATGGGACAAGTCGCAACACGACCTACTTTTCGAAGCGTTCCAAAGCGCAATAAAAGACGCTGGAATCACCAAAGATGAGGTTGATGCGAGCTGGATTGGAATTTTTTACTATTTTACTGGATTATCAGGTGCAATGGTAGAAGATATTCTAAGATTGGACGGTAAACCTGCCACTCGAGTGGAAAATTATTGCGCTTCAGGTATGGATGCGTTCCGTAACGCTTCTTTCGCTGTTGCTTCCGGGGCATACGATATTGCCCTCGCTTGTGGAGTAGAGAAGCTAATGGACGAGGGAGGCAGTGGTTTGCCTGGGTTTTCCCAGTTTGGACATCCACTATATCCAACGCCTTCCGCACCCGCAATGTTTTCGATGGCAGCAACTCGATGCTTCCACGAATTTGGTTGGACAAAGGAAGATTTAGCTCGAGTTGCCGTAAAAAATCATGATAACGGTTCTCATCACCCAAAAGCACACTTTCGAAGTCCAATTTCAATTGAAGCCGCAATGCACGCCCCTATGATTGCGGACCCTCTCGGTAGGTTTGACTGTTGCGCGATGTCTGATGGTGCTGCTGCTTTGATTCTCACAAGACCAGAACTCGCAGAATCCTACGCTCATGCGGACGATTACGTGGTGGTGAAAGCTAACGCGATTTCGGCCCACACCAATTTTCCATGGTACGTGCCTCCTGGTGGGCCGGGAGCAGACTTTACATCGTTCCCATCGACCGTAAAAGCAGCGAAGTATGCTTATCAAGAAGCGGGAATCACCGATCCACATAAACAAATTGACGCCGCAGAGGTTCATGACTGTTTTACGATCACAGAACTCATAAACTGTCAGGACTTACAATTCTGCGATAGAGGTCAAGCTGCTGAAGAGCTCAAGAATGGTACATTTAACTGGGATGGAGAAACTGCCGTAAATCCATCTGGAGGGTTAAAAAGTTTTGGCCACCCGATTGGAAGTACCGGTTGCAGGATGCTTACGGAGATTAGCAAGCAAGTTCAAGGGCGTGCTGAAGGGAGACAAGTTCCAGACGCGAAAATTGGTCTTTGTCACAACCTCGGTGGAGCCTTTAGCGTTGCTGCAATTACCATTTTAGGACAACGAGATTAAATCTCAAATTTTTCTTTTTTTTTATTCTAAAAGTTTTTCAACCATAAGGATAACATATACCTTAAGTTAGTCGAACTTTAAAATTAAAGTGCTTTAAATTTTAAATATAATCTTTCTATAATCGCGTTAAAGGCTTCAATAACGCCTTGGCTTGTTTTCGCTGAAGTTAAAAAAAAATACAAGAAATTATATTCATCAACAAGTGTTTGGATTTGTATAGTATCTAAACTAAGTTCATCCACCAAATCAACTTTATTAGCGAATAAAACTATTGGAATATCTCCACAATATTCTTTTACTTTTTGACACCAATTTTTTATGTGTGTAAAGCTTTTTTGACCAAGTTCATTTTCTTCAAGGCTATACACAATTATTGCTGCTTTACTCTCTTTATAAAATAAGTGTTGTAGAAAATTAAAATCAACTTGACCAGCTATATCCCAAAATAGTAATCTAATAGTATCTCCATTAATTTCTTTGATATAATTTGATAATTGAGCACCAATGGTCTTAATATAATCC
>JAGXOB010000073.1:0-8924 GCA_019894735.1 Promethearchaeota archaeon
TTAGGGGGTTCTTCTTTTGGTTTAGGGGGTTCTTCTTTTGGTTTAGGGGGTTCTTCTTTTGGTTTAGGGGGTTCTTCTTTTGGTTTAGGGGGTTCTTCCTTTGGTTTAGGGGGTTCTTCTTTTGGTTTAGGGGGTTCTTCCTTTGGAGAGGGTTCAATAGTCTTTGGTTGTTCAGCAGGAGCCTCCTGAATCGTGCTTGCTTGTTGGAGCATAGTTTTTATTTTTTGAGATTTTTCATAAAATTCTTTTCCAAGTGAATCATCTCCTAGTTCTATACATAAATCACTAATTTTCTCAAAATACATTGCTGCATCATCGAACTTTGCGCCTTCCAAAGCTTGTAAAGCTTTTTCTGTATATGTATCGCGCTCTAATAGTGGTTGTAATAAAGGTGAAACTTCTGCACTCATTTCTAGTATATCTGCAATAATAGTTATCATTTTGTCTCGGTTCCCACGATCTTTTGCAATCATGGAATATGTTTTTAAACCTAAGATTTTTTCAATTTGTTCAGGTTTCATAGAAGTGTCTAAGTCTTGTTTGTTCCCAATTACTGAGGTGTGGGCTTGAGGAGCTTGTTCTTTTATAAGTTCCAAGAAAAATTTACTTTTTTCGACATTTTCTAAACTAGAGTCCGTAATTAATAAAACAGCATCGCTACCTTTAATAAAATTATTCCATAAATAACTAAACTGTTCTTGTCCCGCAAAATCCCACAAATGAAAATGTAATTTCCCTATTTTAATTGTAGCTATGTCTCCTGTTATTGTCGGAATATGTTCCATTGGGATCTCTTCAGCTTTAATCAGACGTGTTATCGTTGTTTTTCCAACACCCGAAAAACCTACTAAAGAAATCTTGGGTCTTAAATTTCTATGGATTGAATCAATTATGGGATCGAAAATCTCAAATGTTTTAGCGTCAAACTTGTGTTGAAGGATATCTTCAAAAAAATTTAAAAACTCTTTTTTGCATTTAATTAATTCTTTTTTAATGTTTTCAAAATTATCCGTTAATCCCGTTACAAATAGAAACATCAATTCTTGGTCTTTTTCCGTAATATAGGATATTCTATATTTATAATAATCGTGATATTCTACATTTTTTCCTCCTTTAGCAAAAGCATCTCGCATTAAATCTTCTACTAAAGCATTGAAAGCCGCTTTCTTAAGGGCTTTTCCGAAATGCCGGTAATAAAGACACTTACCTCCTTTGTATATATAAACCTGTCTTAATATTATATATCACCTAATCTAAGTTAATACAATTTTAATCATTTAAAATTTCTTTATTACGCGATGTATTTTACAAGATCCTTAATTATAGAATACTTGTCGTCTTTACTTTTTTTATCCTGAAAAGTTTCTTTAATTTTCTGAATTTCTTTTGAAAAGTCAAAAACTGAAAACTCACTAATTTCTTGTTGTTTATGTTTTTCACTTAACTTCTTTAAAAACACTGAAATAGATGGCATATATTTAGCTAAATTCATACTTAAGCCTAATTTTGAGATTAAAATTAACCCTCCACTGAAAGTAAATAAATAGTTGTATTCCTGAGCTTCTAAAGCAAAAGAATTTATTTTGTTTAAATTTAATTCGTCCGCAATTTCTTTTGAACTTCCAATAAGAGAGAGAATTTTATGGGGAATAATCTTTCCTTTAAAAAATTCTTTTATGTTGGAAGCTAGAATAATTCCATATATATTTGCTATCGCACATTCAGAATTTAGCTCAACTTTCAATTGTGAGATAATTTCATCGTAATTAAATTGCTTCATAATATGAATTATAAATTTTTTGAATAATTAATAAAATCTTGTTTATATATATTTAATTAAATAAAAGTCGCATTAAAGTCTACATGAAAATATATAAATATCATTTATTAGAAAAGGAATCGGATATAACTCTAATTTCAGAGTTACAAACTGCTTTCATAAAAGCTCGAGAAAGTTTACTCAAGAATCGTCTAATTTTAGAAAAATTTATTAGAAAAAATGACAAATTCCTTACCTCGTTTTTACCTATCAAAATTAAAACTGAGTTTGAGATTATAAATTTAATGAGTGAAGCATCAGTAATATGTGATGTCGGTCCAATGGCAGCTGTAGCAGGAGCATTTGCTGATATCATGTTAAGGGTTATGAAAGTGGGAGATAGTGAAGATTTTATTCCTGCAAAAGTTGCTTTAGTTGAAAATGGTGGCGAGATCGCTGTTGATTCCGAAGAAAATATGAAGATTGCGTTATACGCTGGATTAAATGAACTTAATTTGAATATTGGATTTATGATTGAAAAAAGAAACTGCCCTATTGGAATTGGAACCAGCTCTGCTACGATAGGACATGCAATCAGCTTGGGACAAGCAGATGCAGTAACTATATTTGCCAAAAATGCAACTTTAGCAGATTGTGCTGCAACGAGAATAGCCAATTTAGTTAAAGGATTTGATGTAGAAAAATCTATTAAAAACGCATTAGATGCCGTTGAAGATATTGAGGGTGTTTATGGGGCTTTTATATCTCGAGATAATAAAATAGGTCAAGTAGGTAAACTACCGAAGATATTTAAAATTGAGGGTGATAAAAAAAATATTTTAAAAGATAAAATAGATAATATCTTTCCTGGTAGATATGAAATCTTTAAATAACCCAATAATAGGGTAGACTATCTCCATTTTCACTCTTGACCGAAAAAATCCGGTTCAAATAATTTAAAGAGTAATACATTTCATACTGTTCTTCAGATAATTCTCCATAAAATTCCATTTCATTTGTAGTTAAGTAATTTTTAGTGAGCAATATGAATACATCTGTGTTACGACTTTTTTTTAATTCCTTTAAAATGTTTATTCCATTTTCATCAATATGGTTCTCAGGTATAATAAGTGTATTATTGAAAGTTATATAGTATTGCGTTGTAGTAAGGGGGAGTGAACTATTTTTATCTTCATAGGGATAGTCATAAAATCCAAACACTGGGTTCCACCCAAATTCTAATAATAGTGTATTTTTATTATCTGAGTTATCAAGATACCAATCTACTGCTGATAATTCATTGTTGTTAACGCTAAAGAAATCTATAGATGAAAATAATTCTAGATATGTAGCCGTAGAAGAATAACAAACAAGAACAATCAGAAATATCTTAACATTTTTTAATTTTATTTTTCCCATTTTAATTAATTTATATATATATGAAATGAAGCCAATTGCTAAAACAGGAGAACTAAGATAAAAAAGTCTAGAGAAGAAACTAAGATCTCCTCTAAATACATCGGAAAGAAACCCAAATAAAATCAAAAAAACAAAAGCCAATAACCACAGAAATAAGGGTTTTCCTTTTGGTTTATTCTGAAAAACAACTAATCCCCAGATAGCAAAAATGACGTATATTACAACTTCAAAACCAACAAAAATTGTGACTAAATTTAGATTTAGCCATAAGAGATTTGCAATAAAAAAACTTACAGTAAAAATCGCAGTTATTACTAGAACTAGAGGAATAAAAAATTTCTCAATTGTGGTATAAACCTTGAATTTCTTGCCCATTAGGATTAAATTGAATCTTCTCTTTTCAAATGTAATTTGAGCCCGTAAATAAATGATTAGAAAACCCCCAATCAAAGTAATGAAGATTACGCCCAGTAAGATATAAATCCCGGGTAGAGAAAGAACAAACCCAAATACTGCTAGATGGCCAGTACTCACATTAGAAACATAAAAGATTAAGAAGATGACTAAGAGAATAGCTATTAATGAAAAATCAAAACCGCGGATTAAATCTTTGGCGAGGTAAATCAAGTATATCCACGCAAAAGAGATTAGAAAAATTAAAGCTATTAGAGAATGGGAAAGATACAAGGCAATGAATGTAAATATAGCATAGCTATAAGTAAATGGTAAACCAAATAATACAGTTCTCCAATTAGGTTTATCTTTTGTGATAAAATTTTTTAATCGAACATACAATAAGAAAAAAATAGTCAATCCTTGAATAAATACAAGGCTAGATGGCCAATATTGAAAGGTTAGGTTTATAAAACCTAAACTCGAGATTAACAAAATATAAATTCCAAAGATTGCCAAAGATTTGTTTGAAAAAATCCTTCTCAAGATGATGTAAACTAGTAGAGATGTTATCGGAATAGTAAAAAATAAAGAAATGTTAGGGATTAAAATAAAATCTATGCCAGAAAAAAGCTGAAATACTGCTCCAATTATGTGAAAACCCATAGCACCGAAATACTCGTTAAGAGGTAAAGAATGTGCCGTCGTAATTATTTTAATTATAAAAATATGATACCAAGGATCAGTACCTCCGAAAATTTCTACATTAGCGAGCAACGCAAATATCATTAAAATCATAAAAATTATTAACAATAACCCATTCCAAGAAAGTTTCTTCTTTAAATACGCAATAAATGAGAAATTAGTATATTTTTTCGATAAATCTTTTGACGGTGTATTAAATTTTAACGCTTCTTTACCATTTTTCTTAATTTTAATAATTAAAATTATAGCGCTAAGAGAAAAATAGAACACTAGTAATAGGATAAAAAAATAATAGCTATCTATTACAAAACCTAATTCGTTTCCAAAATAACCTATCACAATATAGAAACTCAAATTAAATACTATAGTTAAGCCTAACTTTTCTAGAAGGTTGAATCTTACACTTCTATAAAAATTAAAAAGGAAAGGATAAGATGGTAAAAATAAAATTATAAATATCGAAGATAACATCCATAAAAATTGTAGTGTAATATTAAGTAGTAAGTTAGAGTCTGATTGAATGATAAGATCAAGGTTCATTAATTTCAAAGATAATAGAATTATCGAAATTAAGGAAATAATGAAGAAATAGAAATTACTATGATTACGTACATGAAAAAATGATTTTATTATCTTTAATTTAAAGCTATACACAATCATTAATTATTCATGCTCCATCAAACAAAAGTTTACTTTTTTACAATTTTATAATTCAAACTCAAATTACTAAGAAAATAAGAAAAATTCATATTAAAATTATTTTTCATAACAATATGATCAACAATAAAAGTGTCATGATAACCGGTGCGGCGGGATTCATAGGGTCGCATTTAACCGAGACCCTGCTGAGTCACAATAATTATCTTGTTCTAATAGATAATTTTAACGATTACTACCCTGGAAAGGATGAACAATTACAAAATATTTTAAATAATTATCAGCAAAACCGAGATTACCAATTAGTTAAGGCAGACATCGTTGACAATTCAACTTTTAATAAAATTAATCACGAACTCGATTATATTTTTCACCTAGCAGCTCAAGCCGGTGTGCGATATTCGATCGATAATGCATCAGAAGTTACATATAATAATATTGTAGGGACCGTAAATGTATTTGAATACGCTTCAAAATTACCCTCAATTAAAAAAGTAATTTATGCTTCTTCTTCGTCGGTATACGGGAATCCGCTATACACTCCTGTTGATGAAAATCACCCCAAAAATCCCATTTCCCCATATGCAGTTTCAAAATTATGCGGAGAAAATTATGCTAATTTATATTTCAAGGAATATAATCTTCCTGTTACTTCATTGAGATTCTACACCGTCTATGGACCTCGGAGCCGACCTGATATGGCAATAAAGAAATTTTTTTCTCATATACTAGGGGATAAAGAGATTATAATTTATGGTGATGGGACTCAAAAAAGAGACTTTACTTACATTTCAGATATCATTAATGGTTTAATTCTTGCAGGAGAGGTTGACAAATCAAGCGGAGAAATATTCAATATTGGGAGTTCTAACCCGATTTCCGTGAATGATCTTGTAAGTAGAATGTACGAAATTGCAAAAGTTGAGAAGAAGATTAAGTTTATAGAACATCAAAAAGGTGATGTTTATATTACTCATTCAGATATATCTAAAGCTAGGAAAATACTAAGTTTCAAACCAAAAACGACCATCGAAGTAGGATTAGAAAACCAATATGAATGGCAAGTCTCTTTATAAAATAAATTTATTATTCCCTCCCTTATTTCCGATTTTTTACTTGAAGTAACTTTATATTTCAGAGTATTAATTAAGAAGATAACAACTAACAGTTAAAAAAAATACATCTAGCACGTTGTATGGAGTCATTTTTTGAAAGTATTAGAATCTATAGATAATTCATCTGTTTTTTTAGAAGGTGTGGAAGAAATCAATTTAAATGATAATCCATTTAACGAATTGTACGATTATATCAATCAATTCAACTCTCAAGATGATAAGATTCTATTATCAATCATATTGCCCATGTATAATGAAGAATATACTATAGGGAAAGTTTTAGAAAACCTACCGAAAGGTAACTTAATTGAGATAATTGTAGTTGATGATCACTCCACAGACAACAGTTTAGAAGAGATCAATAAGGTAAACGGAAACAAAGAAATTAAAGTAATAAGACACAAAGAAAACAAAGGATACGGTGCAGCGATTGTTACTGGAATAAATAACGCTCAAGGTAAAGTTTTAGTGACTATGGATTCTGATGGGCAGCATAGTTCTTACGATCTCCTTGCAATGATTAAACCTATATTCGATGGTGAAGCTGATTATACGATTGGTTCAAGATATTTAGGATCCTATTTTTATAATTTACCCGTTTCCACTAGATTAGGTGAAGTGCTTATTGAAAAACTAATCCAAATTTTTTTTGGAAAAAGGATTATGAACAATCAAAATGGTTTTAGAGCTTTTAATAGAAGGGTTATCCCAATTTTTAAGGATTTCAAATACGAGGGATATGCTTTTTGTACTGAACAAATAATCAGGGCAACCTTAAAGGGATTTAGAATAAAAGAGTGTCCTATTAAAGTATATGATCGAAAATTTGGTACTTCCAACATAATTTTAACTAAACTGACGGTAAATCTCTTTTCTTGTATTTTACAATATATTCTTGTGAAATTGAATATTACTATCTTTAAAAGATTAAATACGGGGCAATTACATATTTACAAAAAGGCAGTAAAAAGAAGTAAAATTTACTCCCATTTAAAATACACTATAGATATTGATACTATTAATCCCGTATTCTTTATCGAACGAAGTTCACAACCTTTTTCTTAAAATTTCCATCGAAATAATTACAGATTTTAATATTTCATGATTTACTAAAATTAAACGATACGAAAGAATGAAGTAGGCGTTAAGCTGTTTAAGAGGAATTTGTAAACTTAAGTCATAAATTCACGGAAAGAAATAAAAGAACGAGTTCCTTAGTCGTATTTTATATAATTAAATTTAAATTGGATTATCCCCTTTCTTATATAACTTAGTTGTATTGAATTTTACTATATCTTTAAAATTGATCGTCTGTAAGGTTTTATCTTGAAGCTTTTAAATCCAATAAAATCAGATACTGCTTCAATGAATAAGAATGTTATTAAAAATCCCACAACTGTTTCAGATTATCAAGACTTGTATAAATTTTTAAAATCTTTTAAAAAAAATGAAAATTCAATTGTACTTTCAGTTATTTTACCTATGTATAACGAAGAAAATACCATTCGGTCAATTTTAGAAAAGCTTCCTAAAAATGAATTAATTGAGGTTATTATTGTTGATGATTTTTCTTCCGATAATAGCCTTAAAGAAATTAAAAAAGTAAAGCATCATGATGAGTTTAAAATAATTCACCATTTAGAAAATAGAGGATATGGGAGCGCAATCCTTACAGGAATGCGGTACGCAACTGGAGATGTAATTGTAAGCATGGACACCGATGGACAGCACAGCTCAGATGACATATTTAGTCTAATAAAGCCTATTCTTGACGGAAAAGCAGATTATACAATTGGTTCAAGATATTTAGGTAGTTATCATTACAGATTACCTTTATCTACTAGACTTGGCGAAATAATTGTTGAAAAATTTTATCAAGTCTTTTTTGGAATTAAAATCAAGAATAACCAAAATGGGTTTCGTGCTTTCAATAAAGATCTTATACCCATCTTTAGTAAAGCTAAATTTCTAGGCTTTGCATTTTGTACTGAACAAATTCTTCAAGCTAAATTATCAGAACATAGAGTTTTAGAAAGCCCAATCAAGGTATACGACCGCGAATATGGTTATTCAAAAATTAATTTACGAACATTAACTCTCGATATTTTTGCTTGCCTTCTTATTTATTATCTTAGAAAATTTAAGTTGAATATATTAAGAAAAAGAAAAACAATAAAGGGTTTTCTATGGTGATCGTTTAGAGCAAAGTTTTGTAGAAAAACCGAACAAATCAAAAATAAATAAGATAATTCTTTAAAGTTAATATGAAAAAAATTATTACTTGTATCGGGATTAGACCAGATATTATCCGTCTTTCACAAATTATCAAAAAATTAGATACTTATTTTAAGAATATAATCGTTGACAGCGGTCAACATTACGATTATAATTTAAATAAAATTTTCTATGAGCAATTAGAAGTAAGACCTCCCGATTACAATCTAGATGTAAAAAGTGGAACTCATGCGACACAAGTAGCTAAATTAATGATAGAATTTGAAAAAGTTTTGTTAAAGGAAGGTCCTGACTTTGTAATCGTTTTAGGAGACAACAATAGTAGTTTAGGATTTTCTTTAGCAACCTCAAAATTAAATGTACCATTAATCCACATAGAAGCAGGAATGAGAAGTAAAAACTGGATAATGCCAGAGGAAAAAAACAGAGTTGTTATTGATCATCTAGCTGATATGAATTTTTGTTACCTACCTGAACACAGGGAGAATTTAATAAAGGAAGGAATAAATCCTCGTAGGTGCTGGGTTGTTGGCAATCCTATAATCGATGTAGTTAATGCTGTAGAAACTTCATTTCAACAAGAATCACCATTTTACTTAGTTACCTGTCATCGAGCAGAAAATATTGAAATTAAAGAAAAC
>JAGXOB010000073.1:9020-11064 GCA_019894735.1 Promethearchaeota archaeon
GTAGAAACTTCATTTCAACAAGAATCACCATTTTACTTAGTTACCTGTCATCGAGCAGAAAATATTGAAATTAAAGAAAATTTACTCAAAGTTTTAACATTCCTCGAAAAGCTTTACGAAAAAGCTAATATTGAAATTAAATTTATCCTAATGCCAAAAACTAAAGCGATGATGGAAAAGTATGGCCTTAGATTTCCTGAAGGCATTAAACCAATTCCACCTCAAGGATTCTTGGAATTTTTGGGTATGGAAAAAGAAGCAAAATTAGTTTTAACGGATAGTGGAACTGTTGTGGAGGAATGTGCTATTCTAGGGACCCCTTGTATGACTATTCGAGAAAGCACTGAAAGGATCGATTTAATTGAGCTTGGCGTAAATTCCTTAACAGGTATAGATACAGAACAGATGCTCGATGCTGCTGAATTTACTTTATCACATAAAATTGAGCCAGTAACTCACTATGGAAAAAATATTGCTGACAAAATTTGTAACATTTTAATTGGAAACTCGTTAAATTTCTCAAAAAAATATTCAAGATAACTACAATCCTTATATCGAGTTTTTCCTATTTCTGATTATCCATAAAAATTTTTAAATCTTTAATTGCTGCCTTCATATCAGTTTTATCAGAAAAAGATTTAAGTAGTGTATATTTAGATATAAGAGTTCGGTCAACTTTTTCGTCTGGTTTATTAACTGGTTCGATTTTCAACTCTTTCTGGAAGATTTCATTAAAAATACTCATCAATTCATATTTATTTACGATATTATTTGGAATATAATGATGAACAAAAGATTTCTTGACTATGTCCTCATAATTATTTAAGTTTATAATCTCCTCACATAATCGCGCAAATTGGAGGGTTGTGATTCCATTCCATAAATGGTGTTCATATCCTCCAATAGAACTTCCTTGAGGTTGATTAAGAAACCACTCTAGCAAAAAAGATTTCTGATCTTTAAATTCTGGGCCTATAATCGAGCATCTAATAATTAGGGCAGAACCATCGAAGACTTCTCCTAAACTCTTTGATTTTCCATATACATCCAGCGGATCATGCTTATCAGACTCACTGTATAACCCTTTCATACCTGAATATACGCAATCCGTACCAATTTGGATAACTTTAATATTATTTTTCTTTGTATATTCCGACAATTTCCATGGAAATTCTGAGTTTATAGTAATTGCTCTCTTGACACCTTCAGGATCGTCGTCTTTTGAGAATGGTTTGGTGATGCCAATGCAATTAATAATGTAATCAAGTTCTAGTTCAAGGAATTCTTTTTTTTCTAGTTCAGAGATGTTGCAAGCATCAAACAGGAAAACACCTTCTTTTAAGTACTTTGGATCTCTAACAGTTCCATAAACCTTAAGTTCAGTGTTATTTGATAGGTAATCAAATACCATCGAACCTAACATCCCACTAACACCAAGGATTAATACATTAGATATTGTTATCACCTTTTTAATTATTTTATTAGCGATTTTCTACTTCCCAAACCTCTTTTCCCCAATAGTCAACAGGGAATCGATAATCGTCACCTTTACTTTCTTCTAAAGAACTAGTTGAAAAGAATTGAATTCGAGTATCCTCCTCCAAAGGTCTAAAGCCATTAGCGTATTTAGGGGGAATGAAAAGAACTTGTGGATTTTTATCTGAGAGGATAAATCGATTCACCTTTTGATTCTTAGAGGGAGATTTAATATCATCCAGTTCGACTGCCGCCACTATGGCAGATCCCTTAGCTACAAATACATATTTAGCTTCTTTTAAATGCCCATGGAATGCCCGAATTGTTGAGGTTGAAAAATTCTGTACTTGATAAAATCTTTTTACTCCATAAAAATTAAAATTATTGGCAAAAGCTAGACAACCTCGATCATCTACAGCAACCCCTCCAGGGATTAAGTGTAAATCTTTCATACCGATAGTTCTAGCTATTTTTATCCTTTCGGCTAACATTAAATTTGAGTAGATTCCTTTATGCATCTCTAAAGCCGTTGGAGAATTTTTGATTTCTTCAATTGCATAAGCTATAT
>JAGXOB010000074.1 GCA_019894735.1 Promethearchaeota archaeon
AAGCACCATGGGTCGAACCTTATTTTTTGATTTTGGGGTTTTAACTTTTAAGGGCGCAGACTGGGATTTAAAATTTCTACTTTATTCTGCAACTGGTCAAGATTTTTATGCAAGTACTCGTCCCGCAACATTAAAAGGAGTAGATGGAATAATTTTTGTAGCAGATTCGCAACAAGATGTCTATTACCGAAATTTAACATCGTGGAACGAACTGTGCAACTATTTTGAAGACGCTATTATTAACCTTCCTAAGCTAATAGCATTCAACAAACAAGATTTACCAGATAAATTTAGCCCCGCAGTTTTTTTAGAGAATATCAATTATTTTAAATTCAAAAATATTGACTTTAAGAAAACAGTTGCAGTGAACGGGGAGGGGATATTAGACAGCTTTGAGGAAATTTTAAGTCTTGTGTTTAAGAATTTATATAAGAGTCAAATAGTATCTGTTCTTCAATAAGATGAATTCTAACCTTAATTAGAAGAAGTCGGATGCTAAAGGGGTTTGAATTCTGATTACTTTTTGAGAGTTGTCTTCTAAGACACAGATTAAAGCGGTAATATTTTGCTTGGTCTTGTAAACTATTTCTTTCTCTTCGCCGGCTTCCCAACGATGAAAACCGGTTAGGGTTGGAGCCGTTTCAAATAGACCTTCTTGAAGACCCGAAATATTAACAGAAACGCCTTCTAGAGATTCCTTTGAAATATTCTTTATTTTAATGTTATATTTTTCTATATCAGAATCGATTGAAATAATCTTGTATATTTTCTGGAACTTTGAAGAGACTCCATCGAAGATAGAGGGCGCTCCTGTAGTATCTTTAGAGAATAGATCAGCACCCAATTTATCTTCGCCGACTGGTTTTGCTATTATCGTAATTGGAACTTTGAATTTAATTGGTTCTTTTCCAAATTCGGGTTTAGGTTTTCCAATAAACATTAAAAACCATTTTACATAAGAACCGTACTTCATTCCCCAAAATTCTTTTTCGTGTGGTTCCCATAAATAGTTATGGCTTGGTTGAGCAATCTCAGGTATTTTTAATAGTAAGAATTCTTTACTCATATCGGATGTTTTAGAATCTCCAGCAATAGCAGCGGGTAATTCTTCTACCTTGCTACACGTTTGTCCATAAGCTTCACAATAACAAATAACATTTGCTTTTTGTAATAGTCTGATTTCAACCTGTTTGAGCTCTTCAGACGAAAAGTTGATTTTAATCGTCTCTCCTGGTCTAAATACATCTTTTGATAAACTAACACTTAACCCCGAAATTGAAAGCGAAAGAGGATTTGGTTTCTGCACTTGTAAATTTGAATCTTTTGCCTTGATTTCTATTTTTTGTGTTTTATTTATTACTAAATCATCATTTGGATTGTGTGGATGAGGTTGTCTCAATATTAATTTAATCTCGTACTCTATATTTCTGTTTTTAATCGTAGGAATAACATTGTTCTTGATCAATATCGATTTTTCTCGAATGTATTCCCCCTTTTCAAATCTACCCTTAGAGAAGATTTCTTCTTTAGTGATTTGTAGTTCTTTCAAACAAGGTGGATGAGTTAAAAGACGGATTCCAGACCATAAGATTGACGAATCTTCGTCGAAATTATAAGTCGTTCTAACACTTAGCTTATCTCCTAAGTAGACATTTCCGTTATTTAAATCACTAAGGGTTAATTTCATGAGATTTACTCTAAAATGTCAAAAAGACCACATTGAAATTTAATATATTAATATTAATTGTAGAACTCTATTAATATTTTTTTTTACTATTATTGTAATTTATAAACTATTAAAACTTTATTTCAAACTAATTTAAGAAAGATAAATAACAAATTATAATTGCCACTATGATTTAGATTTAATATATAGCACTTATTTCACACTGCGTAAAATTATGGGACGACTTAAAGCAATCTTATTCGACTTAGATGGAACATTAATAGATGTCGATTTAAACCAGTTCATTCCGGGATATTTAAAACTATTAGCGAATAGTGTAGCTCACCTAATCCCTCCTAAAAAGATAGTGCCAGCCATATTAAAAGCGTCTGAATTCGTAAATAATAACGATGGCAAAATTCCAAACGAGGAAGCGTTTATAGAAGCGTTTTTCCCCGTTGAGGGCTATCAAAGAGAGGATATCCAACCACTCTTTGACAAGTTTTATGAGGAAGAGTTTAAAGAATTGCAGAGATTTACAAAAAAGAAACCAGAAGCACGAAAAGTAATTCAAACCGCTTTTAACAAAGAGTATAAGGTTGTAATTGCAACAACACCTGTTCTTCCATTAACCGCTATAGAGCAACGTCTTGATTGGGCCGGAATTGGTGATTTTCCATACGACCTTATAACCAGTATTGAAAACACATATGCTACAAAACCGAATCTCCTGTATTATCAATTGATATTTAGATATCTCAATCTTTCTGCTAAAGAATGTATCATGGTAGGGGACGAAGATAAAGATATGGTATGCGCCAATTTAGGCTCGCAGACCTTTTTAGTAAACAGTTCAAACACAAATCTGAGCGCCAAAACTCCCGAACCAACTTATAAGGGAAAATTGATAGATATAATAGAACATCTATGACCTTATCAAAATTAAAAGAGGAATACAAAAATGGAAGGAGAAAACCTCGATAAGATAACTAAAGATAATATGGATTATAGGAAATTAACAAAGGATAATATTCAGAGCATATATAAACTATTTGAACGTAATTCCCGCTTTTTTTCGATACCCTTTGATTATTTTCAGAGAGGAACTCTTGAAGACGACGGTTTTGATCCGATTTTATCTTTGATCTTATTTAATACAGAAACTAATAAGCCGATAGCTGCTTTTATCGTTGTTAAGAGAAACAAAATTAACGAACATTATTGTTTCTTTAAGGGATGCGTAGTTGACGAACAATACAGGAGACAGGGATTTGGTTCGGAGATGCTTTTCGAATTTATAAAGCGAGCTAAGGAGAAAGGAATAACCCAAGTGATTTATGGCCCCAGCGTACCTGATTATTGGCAATCCGGTGTTGACATACGCAATACCAGTTTATATTTTTTCTTGAAAAAACATGGATTTAAATCCCAAAAGGCTATATTTAACCTCACAGTTTCTCTGGACATCGTTAAAAGAGAACCTGCGTCGAAAAAAGACGGATACAACTATGAACGCGTGCAACCCGATGATTTTGACAAAACTTTTGATTTTGTAAAACAACATTTTCCTGAAGGTACGTGGCCTGAAGAAGTTAGATATTCGTTTAAATTTGATCCTCCAACGACTTTTATAGTAAAAAACGCAAAAAACGAAATAGTCGGTTGGGCTACTCATAGCCAGTTCTTTCCCGGCTCGTTTGGGCCAACGGGAGTTCTTGAATCGTTACGTGGAAAAGGAATTGGCACTGAACTCTTCTTATGGACCTTATGGGATATTAAACAAAATGGTTTAGATACTTGTGAAATAATGTGGGTAACCGGTGATACCGTTAAATTTTACTCCAAAGTAATTGGAGCTTATATTTCACCTATATTCTATCCGATGTATAAAAAAATTAAATAGAATTTTTGATTTAAATAAAAACCTATGAGTTAAACATGTAACAGATCAATTAAAAATTAAGAATAGTAAGATATACAGAAATTACTGAGCAGATAAAATAGATAATTGTAAGTAAAAAAGTAATTATTTGCATTTTTACTCTTGAATTGTTCTTTTTAAAGCCAACATCTGTATTCGGCAATTGTATAGTGCTATCAGGGTTCCAAATTTCTTCCATCCTAAAAGCTAAAGCTTTAGGAGTCCCGCTGAGTAAATTAGTCACTGCTGGATCGTGTTGAAACAAATTCGCTTGTTTATTTACTCTCATTTTATAGTAAGTTGTACCTGAATCCAGTCCATATGCTGATAAAATAACAAGAATAACCAGCTCAGGAACAACAAGTATTGCACTTAAAGGAACGATGAAAATAATTGGAAAACTACAAATTATGATCCCAATATAGAAGTAATAATAATACGATTTTGTAGTCAGAAACGAGTAAAACGCTAAAGTAATTAAGCTCACGGCTGTTAAAGAGCAAAGAGTGATAATAATGTAGGTAAGAAAAGTGATAGATAAGAAATATCCGAAAAGAAAAGCATGAATCACTAATACCATTAGATAAATAATGTTCTTTAGAATAGAAGCTTTTTCCTTAAACATTTATTAATTCACCTTCCTTCTTTAGATTTTCAAAAAATTGAAAATACTATAATAATTAAAAAAATACAATATAAAAAAGTTCTTATATATAATACGATTGTCAATTCCTAGCTAAATACGCAGAGCATGAATCAAAGCTGGGAAAAGTTTCATACTATTCTTAATCCCTAACAATTTTACTAGTTTCCATTTACGAGACATCATAACTTCCCAGCTATGTTTCCTAGTTTCGCTACCAGTAAATAGTGCGATAGTCGATTGCATCATTTCTGGATCGTTTTGAGCCATAGAATAAGACGCTTCGATGACTCGTTCCAAGAGACCACTATGATACAAAAGGTGATGAAATTTATAGGAATACTTCAAATCTTCTTCGAAGAGGTGTTTCAGTAGGAGTTCGTTGTATTTCGCAAGTTCGGACTCGCCAAAATCTTCTTTTTCAAGTGCTTGACAAAAAACTTCTGCCGCAATTTTACCAGATAATCGAGCTTGATAAATTCCTTCGTATAAAATAGGATCTGCGGTTCCACAAGCATCTCCAACAACCATAATTCGATCACGATAAGGTTTTGTGATCATTCTATCGGGTATTGGAGCAGCCCAAACTTTGCGGCCACTAAAAACTTTCATTTCTCTCCCTTCGATTTTTTCCTTTATGAATGGATTTTGGAGGAAAGCTTTAAAATGACTCATTTTAACTCCATCTCCTAACACTCCAATGCTTAGTGCTTGACTTTTAGGAAACACCCACCCAATTCCATGATCAATTAAGGTGCGATCGAAGAATTCCCACACTCGATTCCCAAATTGTTCGTCTATAACTGATTCGGGGACGCTAATCTCCGCTTGTATTCCACTGATCATTGGCGGAACTTCCATACCGAGAGTTCTTTGTAGCTGGGCACCTCCCAATCCGGTTGCGAGGATCACACATTTGCTTGTATATTCTTTTGACCCTATTATCTTAACTTCCTTGTCTTTATCAATCTCAATTCTTTTCACTCGAGAATTATAAATTATTTGGGCGCCAGCGTCTTGGGCTATATCCAGCAGATACTTGTCGAAGTCGGTTCGAAACATGCAATAACCCTTATTATTTTTTCCAGAAGCATCGAATTCCATAGGTCCGTTTTTGGGAGTGAATAAAACGCCGCCAGTAATCTCGCGATCACCAACTCCGCTAGGAATTGGTGTAAACTCTTCGTTTCTAATAGGAATCCCCCCCGCACAACACTTATATCTACCCTCTTCAGCAGCCTCAAGTAAAAGCACATTGGAATTACTCTCTGCCGCGATTTTTGCAGCAGTTGCTCCACCTGGACCACCTCCGATAATAATTAAGTCGTATGTCATAAGAAATTAGAAAAAAAAGAATGAAATTTTTTATTATTTACTTTTAAGAAGTATTTTGCATCAATTAATTATTGCTTCTATTTTTTCTTTGGGCAAATTCTTCTTTTTTTTTCATATGCAATTCTTCGAGTTTTGACTCAAGTTCATCAAGTTTTTCGCCTTCAAGAGGAAATAAGTACGCAAAGATTAAACTTAAGGCAACAAATATGTTGACGATAAAATAGAAAACTAGTTTAATCCCAAAAATGGCCGTATCGGGTTGAACAGGTGAATCAGGAACATAACTAGTTAGAGTTAAAACTAGGGTTACTATAATTGGACCGATGCTTTCCGCTGGTTTGGTGAAAAGAGCGTTAATTCCAAAAAACATTCCTTCTCGTCTTGAACCATATTCTACTTCGTCTTCATCTATTGGAAGTGTTTGAAGGATTACACCAAAGATATTAGCGCCTCCAAAAAAGGTGGAGAAGACCAAACCTATCCAAATAGTAGGGATCTCAATCGCGGGAATCAACACCAAAAAGAATATAATGAAACCTCCAACAAATTGAATAATACTAAACCGAATCAACAATTTTTTAAATCCATACTTGGTTCTTAACTTCATACATAAGAGATTGGAACTCCACCCAACAATAATGACAATCAGAAAGTAGAACAGCACATTTTCAGCACCTATGATTATCAAAAATAGAAATACATACGAGAGTTGAATCGATCCGATAAGGGTTTTAAAGAAATTATACCCTATAAAATACCTAAACGATATCGATTTTAATGTCTGTTTGATAGCAGTCCATAGGGGAGGGCTTTTATCGTGTTGGTATTCTGGGCTTTCCTTAGACAATTTACCCACAAAAAAATAACACACATAGCTAATAGCCGCAACAACTATATTATACATCTGAAAAAATTGCAAATTATCGACCATCGTTGGAACTGTTATTACAAGAAAACTTGCGAATAGTGCTACTATGCCCCCAAGGAAATTAATTTTTGTACGTTCACCTAAATCTGAAGTCATATCTGGAAGAAGAGCCATCCAAGCCATAGTAACGATATTTGATAATGTATCAAAAACACTGATAGTTATTACAAAATGGAGAAACATGACAAATTGCCCTAAGGGCGAACTGTTGTCGGTACTCCATGGAAACCACATTAGAACAAATACTACTACTAGAAACGGACTGAAGTATTTAATATAAAAAATCCGACGACTACCTCGTTTTTCCACATCGGTATTATCTTGCCACTGCCCAATGATTGGATCATTCGTCATATTGATGAACATGAAGATAACCATGCCAACCACAAACAAAACCCAATCTAGCCCTAAAGAATCGTAAAAAAATTTTATATAGGCTAAGCGAAATACTCCAAGAATGATGGTTAAAGGAACCATACCCATTATATAACCGGAAACTTGCTTTCTTGGTAATTTTTTTTCTGACATTTTTATATATGTAAAAATTTTTCTTGTTAATAATGTAATCTTGATGTTAAACTATAAAAAGATTTATTTTGAGTTTAATTTTTTATCATATTAACATCATCAATTAGAATTTACAAATTAAAAGTGTATTTGAAATTAGTCAGAAATTAAACTTTTTATTTATTATAACCGATCAACAACGATTAGATCACTTAAGTTGCTACAATAGCAACATGATCTTAAAAACACCTAATATCGATAGTATCGCTAAAGAGGGTATCAAGTTTACGAATTTTTATTGCAATAATCCTATTTGTATGCCAAATCGTAGCACTATTTTCACAGGACAATATCCCTCAGTTCACGGAGTAACAACTAATGGACGAAATTTACCGCAAGGCACAAATACATTTGTCGATATCTTACTTAAATCCGGAATTTATCATACAGCAAGTTTCGGGAAGATTCATCTAAATTATTTTGGAGCAGAATCTGGAGAATTTAAAAACGCATTAAAAAGTCAAGAATTTGCTCATCCTAGACAATACGGTGATTTAACCCAATATTCGCCCTATTTTGGATTAGATGAAGTAAAGCTTGTTTCGGGGCATGGTACTCTATGTGGTCACCCCGATTACATAAATTGGGTAAAAAAAGAGGTTGAGAGAGATCCCTCTTTGGGAAAACCACTAAGGATAAAATTAAGTAATCCAGATGGTCTAATTCAAACAAAACTTAATATAAGTCTTAATACAACTGACCCTCTACTAAAACTTCAAGTTGTAAGGCATAAAGTTCCTGAGGAGCTTTATTCTACAAGCTTTGTTAAAGAAAATACAATTGACTTTTTGAAGAGATTTTCAGAGGGGAGTTATTCTAAAGAAAACTTTCTTGTTTTCTGTTCCTTTCCAGATCCTCATCACCCATTCTCGCCGCCAGGGAGGTATTTTGATATGTATAGGCCCGAGGAGGTCACAGTCCCCGAAACTTTTAATGATAACCACGAAAATAGTTCAGAATTCAATAAAAAACATTACAATACTCTAATAAGAAGCGAAGGGACAGAAAAAGGAATTTTTCCAGTTCCAAAAGACTTGACCGAAGAAGATGTTAAAAAAGTAATAGCTGCGTCTTACGGCGTGGAAAAAATGATTGATGACGCTGTAGGAGAGGTTTTAGATGCGCTAAGTAAATTTGGTTTATCTGAAAATACTGTCGTAATTTTTACTACCGATCACGGAGATCTCGGAGGAGACCACCGATTCTTCTTTAAAGGACCATTCTTATATCAAGGACTGATAAAAATCCCCTTTTTAATAAAAATCCCAAATGGTTTAGCAAATCTAGATTGCAATTCATTAGCCAGTTCAATTGATATTCCTGAAACAATTTTAGAATTAGCAGGAATGCCTATCCCAGACTTTATGCAGGGAAAAAGTTTAATTCCGGTATTAAAAAATCCTGAAGAAATTGTAAAAAATGATGTTCTTATTGAAATGGATGATGATCATAATAACGAGAAAACGAGAACTTTAATTACAGACGAATGGAGAATAACGGTGTTTAGTGATCATGGAGATCTATACAATTTAAAGGAAGACTCAAACGAACTGAATAATTTGTGGTACGATACTTCGTTTAATGAGATAAAAATTGAATTACTTTTGAAATTGTTTAAAAAGTCATCAAAAATAAGTAAATCTGTTCTCAGAGATTGTGGATTTTAATAAATATATAAAATAATAAAATGTAGAACAAAATAAGTGAAATATATTGAGTAAAAAAGAATTTGGTTCCGGTTATTTTGGAGATTGGATTGAGGATGAGTTTGGAATGCCTAGTTATCTTTACACATGCGACCAGATCAACGATCCCAAAGCAACAACTCCAATGAATGAAATGTGGCGCTCAAATAGAGAACATCTCCATCAAGTCGGAAACGATAGGTTGGTAGCAGTAGTATCGAACTATGGCCACATCCAGGTGCGACAGGACGAAGGTGGTCCTAAATATTTGAACGAATTTAATCCCGAACAAGGACATTATGCAGGGGGATTTGGATATCTTACAGATGGTTCTAATCGTTTAAGTACGTATTATCCTGGTAATGCAGACTCCTTCGAAAGAACCTTTGGGATTGGATATATCCGAAAAAAAGTGATCGGACATGGGTATAATGTTAACCAAAACATTTTTGCTCCGTTTGGGGATGATCCCGTTTTGATCTCTCAAGTTAAAATCACGAATAATCTAGATATTCCCGTTGATTTACGATGGATTGAATATTGGGGCTGTCACATGTATCAATTTTCATCCTCTTCGTTTGCTGCAGTTCTTGCAGGCAAACCAGGCAAACATCCAAGAGACGTTCGCCACGAATACAGTAATAAATTTAAACATAAGTTTGAAGCGATTCCTAATAATCTAGGGTTTCAAGAGAGTAAATATTTAGAAGATCAAGAAGAGATATATGATCCGGCTTACCCTAAACCTACTTTTTTAGATAATTTCCCCCCCAAAACATTTTTAGTCTCTTTAGATGCGAAAGCTGATGGATTAAGTACCAACAGTAAGGAATTTTTTGGTCAAGGTGGTGTTGAAACACCAGATGGTTTAGATACTAAGTTAAGCAACAATATTGATAATAAAGGAAATGAAGTTGCTATGTTTCTGGAACGAAATGTGAAGTTAAATCCAGGAGAAAGTCAGACATTAACATTCCTATATGGTTATGTTCCTGAAGGATTCGAACTAGAATCCTTAATTGGTAAATACAAACAAAATTATACTAATTTATTTGAAGAATCATGCCAACAATGGAAAAGTAGTAGAATGGAATTAAAAATAAGGGATGAACCTTGGGTTAATCGTGAGCTTTTCTGGCATTACTATTATTTACGAGGTGCCATGACATATGACAACTATTTTAAAGAACACATCCTTTCTCAAGGGCATGTTTACCAATATATAGTCGGATTTCAAGGCGCTGCCAGGGATCCATTACAACACGCATTACCGTTTATTTATTCTAACCCATCAATTGTTAAAGAAATAATTAGATATACTCTAAAAACTGTTCGGAAAAATGGTGAAATCCCATGGGGAATTACAGGAAGCGGTCAAATATTACCAGTCCCAATTAAACCTAGCGATCAAGGATTGTGGCTTCTCTGGTTAATAAGTGAATACATTCTTGGAACGAAAGATGTTGAAATACTTGACGAAGAGATCTCTAGATATCCCTGTTATGGTTCGAGGGTAGAAGTTGTTAAGGTACGAGAGATAATTGAACGTTGCTATAATCATATAACAAATAAAATAGGAACAGGAAAACACGGACTTCAAAGATTATCTAATGGAGATTGGAACGATAATGTTATTTTTGGACATATTTCTCCCGAATATCATAAGGAAATTCAGAAGATTGCTGAAAGTGTTTTAAACGCAGCAATGTCAATTTTTGCACTTCAAATTTATTCTGATATGTTAAGATTCATTAATGAAGATGAGATGGCTGAGCATGCCCTTAAGTATTCAATTTCTCAACGAAAAGCAGTTCAGGCTCAATGGAACGGAAATTGGGTCAGGCGGGCTTGGTTAACCGAAGAATTAGGATGGATTGGCGAGGATCAAATGTGGTTAGAGCCACAGCCTTGGACAATCATAGGAGATGCTTTGGAACAGGATCAAAAATTAAAATTGATTAAAAATATTGATGAATTAGTCCGCAAACCTTCAAAAATCGGAGCTCAAATTCTTGATAAAGTAATTAACGTGAATTATCCGGAAGGACAAGGAACAAACGGAGGGATTTGGCCTTCTATAAATGGAACTTTGATATGGGCATTATCATTAGTAGACAATGAAATGGGTTGGGACGAGTGG
>JAGXOB010000075.1 GCA_019894735.1 Promethearchaeota archaeon
GTACCAAACTAAGCAAGCTATATCGTGTACTCCTAAATCCAATAAAGCACCACCCCCAGAATCCTCTGCCCTGTAAAACCACCCGGAATGGGGACCAGAATGTTGCTCTTTTCCACGTCCCATATATATATTCCCTAAAGCCCCTTGCTTAATAATATCCTTAACCTTGCTAAATGAAGGAGCGTACATGTTGTTTTCGCAATAAAAAATTGTTCTATTCGAACTTTTTTCCACATCTAGCATTTCACTTGCTTCTCTAATGTTTCTAGCTAAAGGTTTCTCAACTAACGCGTGCTTTCCTGCGTTTAATATATCACAAGTAATATCCTTATGCAAATTATTTGGAATACAAACAGAAACAACGTCACACTCCAATTTCAGCAAATTTTTATAATCCTTATGATAGTTATTGATAATACTATACTTTTTCATTAAACTCTTAGCTTCTTCTTTGTTATCTGATGCTATTCCCACAATTTCTACATTAGGGAGTGAGGAATACGAATAACAATGATGATCTGCAATAAAACCAGACCCAATAATGCCAACTTTAATTTCATTCATCACAATTCTCCATTAGCAATTCTGATTTAATATTATTTAGTTTTTTAGATTTATAATTGTAGTTGGATTTTACTTCCAGAATTCTAAAGAAGAATATAACTTTTTAATTTTCGAGAAAGGACAAGCAGCAATACAATTCCCACAATCGCCAGAATTTTCAATCCAAAAATCAAAGCATTTTTCTACATCGACATAGTACTTTTTAACGCATGAATTGTTAGATATCGTAGCCGGTTCAAATGTAGGTTCTCTCTTTTTTGAAATTGCATCAGTTTCACAAGCTTCAGCACATTTAAAGCAAGTCTTACAGAAGTTCTTAACTTTTTTAATATAAGTTAAGTTTAATTCATCAGCTTTTAAAGGCATGTCTGTAAATACTTTACAAATTCTAACGCGTGAACCATATTCGGGTGTGAGCAACAATCCATTTCTTCCTAGTGCCCCTAAACCGGCATCAATTGCTAACGGGATACTTAAAGCAGTATCGTTACCACATTGAATCGCTCGATATCCTAAATTTCTTATAAATTCTCCTAAACAAGCGATTGCAAAAGCCATTTTTGAATAGCCTACAGCTGCTGCAGCTGAAGCAGGTTGAGCAGGGGCAGTAGAAATTGCTATTTCGTCCATTTCAATAGCCATAACAATTACTTTATTTATCCCTTCTGGTAAATTAATTGGAGATTCTAATATGGAATCAGATGCTTTACCTTTTCTAATTGCTTCTTTTGAATCTGCTTCGCTGGTTGAGTTTGGTCTTATAAAACCAGTTTTATAAATCCACTTCTCATTAACATCTGCAATACCAACTAGGGATGCCCCATAAAATTTAGCCGCTTTTTTTGTCTTTTCCGTAAATGATTTTAGATCTTTAACGCGATATTTTTCTCTCATCCAATCAACGCCGTATCCTATGTCCATTAACCCTTCTCTATTCCAACTGAACGCAAAAGGAAATTTTTCATACACAGTCCACCCTGCTGCAACCAACGCAAAATCCATTCTTGAATATCCGTCTTCACCCGAGTTTATATGATTATCTATATTATATTCGAACATCTTTCCGTAAGTAGGTAAAGACTTATCCCATAATCTCCTATAAATCATGTTATACTTCTGCTCGAAGCGGTTGTAAGAATCCTCGTCAATATCGTAGGGGAAATCTTCTTTTTTTGTTTGCATCTCAATCCCTTTTCTTTCGTAATTTTGATATTGTCTACTTTTTAAAAGAGTATAATCTCTTACATATTATTTTAAAGCATATAATATAAAATTTTGAGAAGAAATTTATAAGTTAAAGTATCATCTATTTCTCTATGCCTAAATTAGTAGAAGATTTAGAATAAAGGAAGTGTTTTTCTGTTATGAATAGGTTCGTAGTACAAATAGGATCAGGTGTAGATCAGCATGGACATAACGATGATTGTACTAATGCTGCGATAAAAGCAATTAAAAATGCAATCTCAAATAACTGTCTGACAGGATTATTAGAGATTTGTGGTTTGAAAGATCCAAACGATCTACAAAAAATGGTAGTGCATGTAAAAGTTGGAGTGCCTTATCCCGAAAACATCAATAAGGAGAAAGTGTTAAAAGCAATTCCATTCGGAACAAAATCGATTGAAATAGAAAGAGGGGGATTAGTTGCTAAAGGGATAATGATTAAAGAGTTAGGAGATTCTTCTGATAAAATAATTGTATGTAATGCGGCTGTAACCGTATCAATCAGATAATAAAAATAGAACTAAATTTTAATTGGAGCAAAATATAATGGTGAATAGATGCAAATGGGCAGATTACAATGATCTAATGAGGGAATATCACGATAAAGAATGGGGTACTCCTCAACATGATGATAGAATACTATACGAGCTGCTAATATTGGAAGGTATGCAAGCTGGTTTAAGTTGGAACACAGTGCTTCAAAAAAGAGCTAATTTTAGAAAGGCATTTGATAATTTTGATTATAATAAAATCATAAAATATAGTGAAAAGAAAATTGAGGAATTAATGCAAAACGAAGGAATAATTCGAAATCGCCTAAAAATTCAATCCGTAATCGCAAACGCCAAATCTTATATCAAAGTTCAAGAAGAATATGGTTCTTTCGATAATTATATATGGAGTTTTGTCAATAATAAAGTAAATCTTAATTCATGGAAAAAATTGGAAGAATTACCTCCAAATTCTGCTCTTTCTGATAAAATTAGCAAAGATATGAAAAAAAGAGGATTTAAATTTATTGGAACGACTATAATATACTCCTTTTTACAAGCAATTGGAATTATAAACGACCATACAACTGATTGCTTTCGATACAGTGAATTGAGTAATTCGCCTTAGTGCTATTTTAAATTCTCTAGCCCTATTTCTTTTTCTGCGTATTCCTTCAATGCAATCCATTGAGCTTCACTTGTTCCGTAATATTTAAAAACCGCGATTCCCAAACCAAAATTGAATTCTCTCATTTGTTTTAACATTTCTAATGAATTGCATTCAACTGAATTTGTTACCGCTAACACGGGGCTTTTGAATTCGTGAATTCTTTTCTTCATGTTCCTCATAAAATACCAATTGAAAAGAGTGCCTACTTTCCCCCAATACCACCCATCTTCTCGTGTTCCCATTAAATAAGGATATTCCATAGGTGATGCGACATCTAATATTGAAGATAATTTAGTCCAATCTTGCCCTAATCTTTTTTGAGAAAACATCTTCTTAGGACCAGGAAGACAAAACCACCCTGAAGTACAATCTTTATCCGCCCCCTTGATAACCGTTTGGAGTTTTTGTGCATATCTTGCTATCGTTTCTGATTTAAATTGGTACCAATCACGACTTTTTATTACCTTAGATGTATTACCATATTCTTTGCTAAATTTCTCTATACATCGATCACAACAGCATAAATCCGTAAAAGCTCCATCATACCGGATGTAATCGGCGAAGAAACCACTTACAGAATAATTTTTAACGACCTCCTTTGTTAAGGTAAGAAGATAATCAATATGTTTACTATTTGGACACATGAAACTAGTTAAAGGTATATATCCTTTTCCTCTCGATCCTCTTGATTTACCAAATTCTACATCAATTTTACTCGTTAGAAAAGGCACTTTTTCTTGATACTCTTCTAAAGAAACACCCTTAGGCAAATTGATTCTCATCTCACCCTCATCATGAGTTGAAATCTCCCCTTTTGTAAATTTAACACCCGATTTTTTCCCTGATTTTCCATGAGTACTAACTCTCTCAGGATGTATTATTCCTTGGTAAGCATCGTTCATACTCGTAAAAGATACCATTATTTTTATATTTCTATCTCTACCAGCTTCACAAAATTCACCTAAAATGTCTCTCGCAACAGGATTCCACCCAACCTTTGTATCCCAAACACAAGCCCCGTCCGTATCTTTAATAACAAGCCCAAATACATTGAAGTGATGTTTTTCCAATTTATCCATAATTTCAAGAACATTCAACCTTTTCTCGGCAAAGCTGTAATCTAGCTTTCTAAAACCTTCTGGACCTCTAACGGGCATTAATCCCATTGCATAAATTTTTTTCCCTTCAGAAGCTAATGTTAAAGCATTAACCTTTTCTGGCTTTAATTTATAAAATTTAGACCAATCAAAATTACCTTTCATGCTATATCAGTATTGGTAATATTTAGTAATAAAATTGAAGAGTTTATTAATAGAAATTCGATAATTTTTTAAAACAGTTCTTTTAGATAATTTATAAGATTATTAGAATTTTTAATAATACATTCATTTAAACATTTATATATTCTAAAACGATTATTTATAATTGAAATCAAATTAAAATACATACTTAACCCATTAATTTATTAAAGTGGGCAAAATAAAAAGATATAAATTCGTGCTTGGAGGAATATTGAACGAAAATGTACGACGCAACATTTAAAATCATCATTTTTGGAGATGCTGGTTGTGGAAAAACAACTCTTACTCAGAGATTTTTAACTAATTTGTTTGTCTCAGACCAAACAATGACTATCGGAGTCGATTTTGAAGTCAAAAGCCTTTCTGTTAACAGTCAAAAAGTAAAGCTACAGATATGGGATTTTGGGGGCGAAGAGAGATTTAGATTTTTACTCCCAACTTATGTTAGAGGTGCTCGTGGGGGATTATTTTTATACGATATCACAAATTACTCGTCGGTCGCTCATATAGACGATTGGCTAAGCGTTATTAGAAAAGAAATTAGAGCAGAAGATATATTTCCTATAATAGTAGTTGGTGGTAAAGCAGATTTAATAGAGAATAGAGAAGTATCTTCTGCAGATGCAATAAAAATTGCTAAGTCAAGAAATGTTAATGGGTTTATTGAAACAAGCTCTAAAACTGGAGAAAATGTCGAGAAGGCATTTGAGGCTTTAACAAAACTAATGCTCAACGATTCTGGTTCTAGATAAACTCACTACAGATTTATACTTAATTTTTAAAAAAATAGATATTCTGAAAGTTATGTCGTAATTTCTTTAGAAAGAACTTATCTGCTTATTGTCTTCCTTAACTTCTTCTAGTACTCGGGTATTAATTCTACGATTTAGAACCATTGTTTGATATTCCATGTCTTTTTTATATTGATTTGCCAAGCTAATCAGACCTTCAATCATTTCGATTTCTTTATTACCATCTTCAAAACGATACCCTCCGAAATTCGGGATTTCAGCGAATTTGTTAATTAGAATTTCTTGAAGGTCGCTTGGTAATACATCCGTTCTATCCTTAATTGCAGAGTTTATTGCCTCTAAGAGGTCGCTATATCTTTTTTGCTTACCAAACTGGCACAAAATACATTTTGAACTCCGATTTTTAAGAACGTCTAAAATAATTATTCCCGTTAAGTATCTAAAACAGTCGACAAGCTCGTCGAAATTTCCCTTTTTCATGTGTTTTTTAATAATGATATCTGCAATAGAGTATAAGCTCGAAAAATAAATGGCTCTATGAAAGTACGCAGGATCAACACAAAATAATCTGGTGAACCAAAATGGACTAATATCATCTGGAGGATCTTCAGAAAAAATATAATAAACTAATCTACCATCTCTTTCTTTAGATAAAGTTCCTTCTTTTTTCAATATATTCAAGTATGTTGATACGGTAGAACGGGCGATAACCTTATAGAATTTTTTATACTCTAACTCTACTTCTCTCGTCGTTATCTTTTTTCTTCCTTCAAGATAGAACCTTAACATTATGCCTAATATGCGATTTTCGTGGAGTTGTCCGGTCTTAATTTGTTGTTCTTCCGATTCGTCTTCTCTAATATTGTAGACACTTAAAAGTTCTGGTGCTACTTCGTGAATAACTTTTTCCAAAATGTAGATAGTTAATTCTGTAATTTCTAACAATCCTCAAAAATGATCAGTATTATTTTAATAAAAAAAATGTATATTTTTAATAATTTATATTCTAATCAAATAGAATTTTTAATCTATTCTATTAAACTAATACAAAAATTATACAAATTAATGGAAATTGATTTAACTTTATCTTAAAAAGAAAAAAAAAGAAAAGAAACAAAAATTTTAATGGTAGAATTACTTAGTTAGGTTCTTATTGACCGTATTTTTCCTTCCAAATAGGATCGTTAATTTGAAGTATTCTACGTTGAACTTTTCCTAAAATATTTTTTGGAACTTCTTGGATGAACTCGATCATTGCTGGACACTTCCATTTCGTCAAATTTTCTTGAGTCCATGTTATCAAATCTTCTTCAGTAATCTTTCCAACGTACTCGGGTTTTAATACGACCCACGCTTTTGTTATTTCTCCAACTTTTCCCTTAGGATCAGGTAAACCAGAAACAGCAGCCTCTGATACAGCTTCGTGCTTCATTAACATCGATTCAACTTCTTTTGGAAAAACAGAATGTCCAGCTACTTTAATTAATTGTTTTTTACGATCCCTTATTTCGATAGTACCATCATCATTCATAAATCCGATATCTCCAGTCAATAACCATAACTTACCTTCGTATTTTTTAATCGTATCGTTTGTTTCTTCTGGTTGATTGAGATATTCGTACATAACTTGGGGACCATGAACGCAAATTTCACCTGTATGTTCTTCTCCAAAATTAGCATCGTTCGGGTTTCCTAAACAAATAGGTCCATCATCAAAATTATCAGTGGGCCAAATTCCCCATTCTGTGCCGGGCACGGGTAACCCAATAGCTCCTATTGGACTTTCACCAAAGAGATTGCCTGCACTAACTAGAGGTGAAGTTTCTGTTAATCCATAACCTTCTACAATATTACCTCCTGTGTTCTCTACAAAAGCATCTCGCACCGGTCGATGTAGAGGTCCAGCTCCAGATGCACATAATTTTAATTTACCCATTACTCCCGGATATTTTCCTTTTATATCTGGAAAATCTGCTAATCGTTTAAACAAAATCTCAGCTCCTGCATAAACTAAACCTTCTGGAGCAGGTAACTTTTCAATGTGTTCTAGTAATTCTTCTGTGGGTGGAGGCGTTGGAAACATCATTATCCATCCTCCAAAAGCAATTGTTGCGTTCATAACTATTGTATGAGCAAAACTGTGAAAAAATGGGAGTACCCCGACATTTCCTATTCCTGGTTTCTCACCACCAAGCCAATATTTGGCTTGTTCTGCATTAGAAACGGCATTAAAATGTGATAATACCGCAGCCTTTGGTAAACCCGTTGTCCCACCCGTCATAATATATGTAACTGGATGTGTTTTAACATCGATGTCAACTTCTGGAACGTTTGGTTTTGTATCTAATAAATCCATAAAATAAACCGCTCCTGGAACGTTAACTTTTCCCGTGGGAATTCTTCCTATTTTCTTTCCTAATGCCCGTTTAATGCCTAAACCGTGAGCTAAATCAACGAGATTAGTATATATAACTTTTTCAACGGGACTTTTACCAAGAATTTCACCGATGTAAGGTAGATTTTTCTTAATACGAGACTTACTTTTTTCATCAAAGAAAGCATCGTAAGCAATTAAAAATTTAGCGTTAGTTATGTCCAATTGGTGTAATATCTCTAATGGTTTATATGTGGGATTGATACCAGATGCAATTGCACCCAATCTTGTTATTGCAAAATAAGAAACAACATATTGAATGCAATTACCCATAAGCATGGCTACAACGTCACCTTTTTTAACTCCTAAGTCGTGTAGAGCTGTAGCAAAGCTTAAAACATAATCGTGAAATTCACGATAAGTTACCCATGTCTCCAAAAACCAGATAAAATTCCGATCGGAATATTTTTCAACTTGAGCATCTAAAAACTGATTTACCGTTTTATCTTCGAATGTAACGTTTTTTGGGACCCCATCCGGCCACCACTTCTGAAACCATATTTTGTTTTCATTTACTTGGTAAGTATCTTCTTTTATAATTGGTATTTTTTTTCACTCTCGTTGTTATGTAAAAAGTTCTAAATGTTTTAATGCATCATAATATATTACATTGGGCTTTTTAGAAATTAAAAGGTAAATTGTCGACTACTTTTTACATGTATGACTGCAACCTTAAAAAATAGCTCAGAAAGACGCTTAAAAATAAAAAGGTGAAAACTCTAGAAAATTTGATTTGTTAATCATTATTCTCCATATTTTTCTTTCCAGATTGGATCGTTTATCTGGAGAGCTCTTCTTTGTACTTTCCCAATAATATTTTTTGGCAAGTCTCCAACAACAGCTATGTGTTGTGGAACTTTGTAATGGGCAATATTTTCTGAAGCCCATTCTTTAATTGACCGTGGAGATAAATCTGAATCTTCTCTTATTGAAACCCAAGCTTTTATAACTTCCCCAAAATCATCGCTTGGCAAACCTGAAACAGCCGCTTCTAAGATATCAGGGTGTTTCATTAGAAGTTCTTCTACTTCTTTTGGAAAAACCGAAAATCCTTTGAATTTTATAAGTTGCTTTTTTCGATCTCTTATTTCAATTGTACCGTCTTCGTTCATAAATCCGATATCTCCTGTTAAGAGCCATGTTTTCCCCTCATGATGAAGCAATGTATCAGCCGTCTCTTCAGGTTGATCTAAATAGCATTTCATTATTTGCGGACCGTAGACACAAATCTCTCCAGTATTTTCGACTCCAAAATTTGAATCATCTGAATTTCCCAAACATATCGGTCCTTTCGAAAAATCGTCCGAAGGGAAAATACCCCATCCCGTTCCAGGAAAAGGCATACCTATCACTCCTACTGGGCTTTCTCCAAACAAATTACCTGCACTTACTGCAGGACTAGCTTCACTTAATCCATATCCTTCCACTATTCTTCCCCCCGTATTCTCCATGAAAGCATCTCTAACTTGTTTATGTAAAGGTCCTGCACTCGATATACATAATTTTAGTTTTCCCATTACTCCCGGGTATCTTCTGTTCAAATGTTTCATCTCAGCTAGTTTAATAAACAAAATTTCCGCACCCGCGTAAATTAGTCCTTCAGAACATGGAAGTTTTTCTATAAGCTCACATAACTCGTCTTGAGATGGTGGCGTAGGAAAGAGTATCATCCAACCTCCAACAGCTATAGAAGTATTCATAACAACGGTGTGAGCAAAGCTATGAAATAAGGGAAGTATCCCAATATTTCCTATACCAGGCATTTCACCACCTAACCACAACTTACACTGTTCAGCGTTTGATACCACATTAAAATGCGTTAACACCGCTGCTTTAGGCAAACCCGTAGATCCTCCCGTCATTATATAAGTAGCAGCATCATTTTTTACATCAATACTTACATTTATATCTGATTCTCTTGGCTCCGTCTTCAGCAAATCCTTAAATTTAACTGCTCCTTCGCAATCACATTTTCCAGTTGGAATTTTTTTTAAAAATTTTCCAAGAATTTTTTTAGTTCTAAACATCTGAGCTAAATCAACAAGATTGGTATGCACAACATTTTCTATACTCGTATTTTCAATAATTGGTTTTATATAGGGTTGATATAATGCGTCTAGCACAATCAACATTTTAGGTTTAATAATCTCAAATTGATGTAATATTTCCATAGGTTGGTAGTTCGGATTAATACCGCTTGCAATTGCTCCTATCCTCGTAATAGCGTAATATGACACTACATATTGAATACAGTTCGGTAAATGAATTGCAACGACATCCCCCTTTTTAAGCCCTAAATCAACTAATGCTGTAGCAAACCTTTTTACGTAATCTTGAAATTGCTTATACGATACCCACGTATCAAGAAACCAAATCAAGTTATGATCAGGAAACTTTTCAACTTGTTCATCTAACATTTCATTTAAAGATTTTTCTTCGAAATCTGCGTTGTAGGGTACATTTTCAGGCCACCATGTTCGAAACCAACGCTTATCTTCATCAACATGATATGAATTGTCTAATTTAGTATGCATTTCAGATCCTTCTTTTATTTTATCGATAGTGATAGTTAAAGATCACTTTGATGCCGCAGAATTTAAAATTATCCTTAAGGTATAAAAGCTAAGAAAAATAAGAAAATAAAAAAAATTAAAATTATTAATTTGGTTGAGATTTAAAATCTCATATCTTTACGCCTTTTGATTAAAATGGTAGCAACACCAACTAAACCGACACCAGCAACTAATAGGATTAACGCCCAAAAACCTGTAGCTTCGAAAATCATGAACACGCTGAATGTTGGGTCGTGCCAGATTCCATTTCCGTTGTCAAACTCCGGGAAGCACACAGCGTAAACCATTACGCTAAAAGATATATTTAACCCGATATCCGCGGCAAATGTATCTACTTCACCAGGTGTTCCTTCGAACGTTTCATGTGCGTTAGCTTCAGCTTCGAATAAAGCAACTGGAAGGATGCTAGTATTTGCTGCAGCAGTGTCTCTTAAAAGTTCATTTTGGACTCCGTATTCATAATCTGGTCCAGCAATATCAACAAATGCTAGTTTATCCCTTATGTTCTGAGGTAGATAATTACCAATCCTAAGCGAATGAGTCGTTTCATCGTAATCGTCTGCAGGATCTAATCTTGCGGTTGGGTCGTCACCAATAGTATCGATTCTAAGATGGAAGTGTAACACAGTTGAAACATAAATGATGGCAAGATCTAATCCAGCGATTGGATTTTTTGCACCCGGTGCGAGAGGTCCATTCCAAGGAGCGAAAAATTGATCTAACTTAACAGCACCATGTAAAGCAGGAACAGTACCACCATCGGTAGTAGCGAGTTGTATTTCTC
>JAGXOB010000076.1 GCA_019894735.1 Promethearchaeota archaeon
GCTCCAATATCGTAATCGAAGTAAGATTTCTTAATATTCGTGTTTACAAGAACTATAATATACGCTGTTGGTTCTCTTCCGCTTTCAGGAGTTCTTTCCTCTTTAGGGAGAGACGATGCCCATCCTACTAGTGGAAACATTTTCTCTCTTATCGCAAGACTTTCTACAATCACGTACTCAACAGCTTGAATATTGCTAGCCACTGGAGCTATTCGAGCGTAATCGATTAATTTCTTTAAAATATCGCTTGGAATAGGTTCTTGTTTAAATCTCCTAATAGTTCTTCTTTTATGAATTGCTTCTTCAATGTCCATATTTAAAACCTTTAATTTTTTTCTACTCTTGATTTTATTACGGATTCCGCTATATCATAAAAGGCATATTCTACATTTTTACCTGTCATAGCGGATGTTTCTATATATTTAAGGTTTAATTCCTTAGCTAATGTTAAAGCTTCAATTAATTTAACTTTACGTACTTCAATAAGATCGCTTTTATTGCCAAAAATATACCCAATCATTTGATGATGATGTTTTTCCATATTTTTCATCACATCTTCATACCAATTTTTAATACTGTTAAATGAGATTCGGTTGGTTAAGTCAAAGATAAGTAGTATCGCCTCTGAACCTTGGTAGAAGTGTCTCCTCATCGTTTGGAACTTATTTTGACCAGCGATATCCCATAATATCGTTTCTATTACTTTATCATTAGCTTGTATGATCTTCTCGGTAATGCTGACTCCCAGCGTGGGAATATAGGTTCTAAGAAATGCATTATCAGTAAAACGCAAAATAGTTGAGGTTTTTCCGACTCCTGGATCACCTACCACTACGAGTTTGAACCGATAATCAACAATTTTTTCGTCTCTAATAATTACTTCGGGAAATTCTTGAGATGGAGGGAAGGAAATTTCTTTAGCTCTAAAATCGTCTAATAATTGACCTACACTATTTCTTAGGTTATTGATCTCTTCAAAAATTTTTTCTCTATCAGTATTCTGTTCTTCTAATTCAATGATTTTTCTGACTGTTTCATCAAAAGGGGCCTTAAGGTAGCTCATATATTTATAAAAGACGACATCATCGGCTTCTTTAAATAAAAACGTAATTACTGTACGCGCGAACCCTCCCCTTTTGCTTGTATCCTCTCTTTCTATATATTGTATTAATCCTTTTAGTTTTAATGAAGGGAAAGGAATTATCAATAAAGAATCTGGCACAGATCCTTGATCCCCTGTGAGAATAGTCACAGATTTAATAGCAACAAGCATTCGTATCGATTCTGGCAAATCTAAAGGGTCCCAATGGATAGGATCCGGTCCTAATTCATCGTGAATATCGGTATAAATTACAGCGTCAATTAGTTTCTTCATATCTTAGATTATGGTAAAGAGAAGATTTTAAATATCCTTTAATCTGCTTTCAAAAGGTAATATATATCTAAAAAATTAAAATTATTTATATTTGTGTTTATAGAAATATAAGCCAGAAATATTAAATTTTAGAAATTACCAAAACTACTCTTTTGGTAAGTTTATCTTTTTTTATTTTTAATTAATTTGTTCTTTAGTCACGAAATTGTATAATTATCTAGCAATTTTTAAATTTCTAATTATTTCTTAATTTAACAGGTTAATTGTAAATGGTGTATGAATAAGCTATGGCAGATGCAGATGTTGTATACGAATCAACTAAAAAAGCTCTTAACAACTTTGAAAACATTAAGGAATGCATTCAGGGTCTTTACGATATCCTAAAAATAACTCTCCCTTCTGAGAACATGTATTTCAATATGGGACAAGACAACATAGAAGCGTTGTATGAAAATTTTCTAGAATTAATGATAAATGAATTGGGAACTGTAGAATTCATGAAAAAGCTTAAAAGTGCTGAAGTAGATTTGGATTTACCCTTAGATAATTTATTGTAGTAATTACAATTCTTATTTCAGTACTTCACTCGTTTCCATGTACCATAAGTATAAATCTAACTTACCCATATCAAGTTTTAACTTATCTCCTATTTCTTTAAGAATAGTTTCAATTTCCAAATATTTCTTTTTTGTAAGGGCTTTAGGTTTCTCAATAATACTATATGACACCATAAGATCGATAATGTGAAAGTCTATAATCGCGAAATTTCTATAACCGATGTTTCTCAAAAAATGACTTGCTTCTTTGTAGCCTAAACCCTTAATAAATTTCACGATCCAATCTCGTAATTCAGTTTCATCGATATTTGAGTTTAATTGACGTTCTAAATCCGGTAAATAACCTCTAGCTTCAATAATATACTTCGCTCTAATATTTGGATAACGATATCCAAATTCCTTAAATTTTATTTTTAACTCGTCTTCAGAATATGTTAAAAAACCGTCGTTTATCTTTTGTTGTACTTCTATGCATTTTTTAGCTCCACAATTAGCCGTCATAATGCAAAAACAAAGTTCTTTAAAAATTTCATCTATACCTGAATTTGATACAGAGGAGAATTGGTTTATGCGCTTATCTACAATATTTGAGATGTTACTATTTTTTAGGGATTCAATTGATTTTATGAGTTGTTTCATGTATTTTAAAGAAAAATTGATATTTTAAAAGCTAAACTCTTTAATTTAATAAGTTCAATTATTCATAAAATCTTTATTGAATGCTTGAAATTATATTAATATAGCTTTATCAAATTTTAATTAAGGTTAACATCGCTATGAAAGGAAATAAAATTATCGTTTTGGGCTCACTTGCATTTGATTATATTATGAGCTTCGAAGAAAATTTTGTGAATGCTGTTTCTATTGATCATGAGAAAGAAGAATACCAAAGTACTGTAACTGCCAATAGCCGAGTCCAAAGATTTGGCGGTACAGCCGGAAATATTTCATATAATCTCGGATTACTTAATACTTCAACTGTCTTATTACTAGGTTCTGTAGGATTAGACTTTAATACTCTGGGTTATAGAGATCACATAACCAAATTCCCCAACATCGATTTAAATGTGGATATACAACCTGATTTGTTTACGGCAGCTTGTTACATAGTAAACGATAAGAAATCAAATCAGATGATAATTTTTCATGGCGGGGCTTTAGATGAAAATAAAAACATAGATTTACAACAGAAGATTAAAGAACCAGAACAATATGCCTACGCTATAAATTCAACCCAAAGTGTTGATGCGATGAAATCTTTTGCAGATCAACTGAGTGATTTAAACATTCCAATGATATTTGATCCTGGGCAAGTTACCCCTCTATTTTCCAAAGATGATTTAGTAGATATATTAAAAAAATCAGACATTTTAATTGGAAATTCATTCGAAATAAAGCAAGTATTGAAGAAGACAGATTTAGACGAACAAAACATTCTCAAACTTGTTAATATTATAATAAAAACCAAAGGCTCTGAAGGCTCAGAATTAATTTATAAAACAGACTCTGAGGAGTTAAAGCGTAATGAAATCCCTATCGCAATACCTAATACTATGGTTGACGCAACTGGTGCTGGAGACGCATATCGTGCGGGAATCCTCACTGGATTAATTTTAAATATGAATCCCTTAGAATCTTGTAAATTAGGATCCATATTAGGTTCATTCGTAGTTGAGACAAGTGGCGCTCAAACGCAAACTTATGACATTGAAAAGGTAAAAAAGCGATTTCAGAAGACTTATGGATATATTCCTCCAGAATTAGAAAAACTCTAACAATTTTCCCTTGGTAACTTTAACTTTGTGATATATTATCCAAATATCACATAAAAAAATAAAACGCCAATACGAATTTTTTAACTGAACAATGTAAGATTCGTTTTCCAAGTAAATTAATTTAAATATGCAACTACAAGAACACGTGCAAATATATTAACAAAAAACTAATAATCTCCTCTAATTTAAAAACAAATTTTAAGGTTATATATGTAAGAATACGGTTTAAGAATAACGCTTATGTCAAATAACAACGATAATTACGAACTAGATTATTATCTAAGTATAATTGATTTCTTTCAAAACCAAGATACAAACAGAGAAACAACAGAAATTTGGAGAAACAAATCGTTTATTCAATTAATGAAAGTCTTGAAACGAACAAGAAACAAGGAGTTCGTAAAAAATGCTATTATCCTTCTTCTCTCTCTTTTTGATGAAACGCCTCCCGATATTTATAATGGTAGGGGAATTGAAGTACATTCGCTAACAAATAGCGATAAACTTTCGTACGTTAATCTACTTAAATCAGAATTTGCCAACGATATTCCTAACTAAATATCAAATAGAATAGCTGATTAATCCAGCGTTCCTATTATTATATTATAGGGTGAAATATGTAAAGAAATATTGCAATCCTCTCTTTCTAACTTAAAACTTAAATTTATTAATTTAAGTTTTTATAAATTTTATAATTATTTTAATCAACAACAAGAGATAATATGAAAATAATTTCTAGTACTTCACTTAAAAAAAATAAATCAAGCCAAAGAATAGCGGCTCTTATCATTTTATCAGCAGTATTTCTTTCAAGTAGTTTTCTCATCTCAAACTCTAATAATAGTACAGAATTAAACAAAGACTTCAATAACACACCTCAAATACCATCAGTTGCAGATGTTGATTCAGTTTTATTTGAAGGTAATGAAAATGCTTTAAATATGACCGATTATGGAAATTTGTACGAATACAATCAAGAAATATCCCTATCTAATCAAGAAGAACTTAATTTAAATTATTATCTTGATGATGCAAATGATTGGAAAGTTTCAAAAGTTGAGACACAAATAAAAAATATTGAAGATACAAGAAATTGGATTAATAACAGTGGATTTCAACCTGTTCAAATTTTCAGAGTATATCAAACATATGAAAGTGCTCATGATTATCTTAATAATAATGATCCATATGCTGATATCGATCATACTATTTTTGAATCAGGAGCTTACTATTTACGAGTTCATTTTGTAAATATATCATTTGATTATCAAACTGATGTATCCGATTCTGATTTCATGGTAGTCTTAAATGAATCTCAAAGTGAAGTTCTTGCAGTATCAGGATATAGAGAAGATTTTTACTCACCTTGGTCAATTGGTGAAACCATTTATTTATCTTATAGTTCTGATAATAATCCTTCAACAAGGGATTATGGTTATTATATTGATTATTATGAATTAATTAATGCTTCTAGTAATCTAGAAGTAAATTCCATTAATTGGAAGGGACGATATTCCCAAAGTGGGACATATGGTTCAAATACCTACGGTTCTGGAAACATTGAATATGCTGATGGAATGTTTATAGGCTATCATGGAGGTTGGTATAGTGATATTGAAACGTACGTTTTCTACGAGAACACATTTACAGAATTATACCAAGATAACATTGTTGTTCCACGAGGAAAGGTTTTAGATGCATATCTAAGTTTTGATTATTATACTCAGTTTGCCCTTGATACAAACAATATAATTATGTATATGAAAATAAATGGAGAAAGGGTTTATTCTAAGGGATTACTTGATTTAAATACTGAAGGTAAAAATAAATGGCATCACACTAATAATGTGCCAATGTATTTATGGATAAATCAAACTAATATTTTTACTTCAGGTAATATTAATGATCAAACTCTAAATATATCGTTTGGAATCAGAAATGAAGGATCAAGTACAATATATAGTGGATATGGTGACGGAAATGCAAATTTGATATGGTTCGATAATGTCTCTTTAGCTATAAGCACAATTGCCAATTCCACTCAGGAAGGAATCAACTTAAAGATAAACACACTTGATCTAATAGACACAAATGAATGGGGTAAAGCTAATTTGAATCTAACAGATGGGTGGGACACAGATCCTATCAGTTTGAATTTTAATTCAACTTCTCCTTCATTATCTTTTGATTTGAATACAATGTTATACGGATATCACGAAACTACTTCAAGAGTAGGTCAAACAACACTCGAAGGAATCTCTTATGAAATCTTAGAAAATGGATCAGTTTATTGGTACTTTTCACATAATTTTATTAAGCCTTCTTACTATTCAGATTTTGAATTCATAATAGATAAACCCTTTAATTGGGAGTTTTTCTACGCCTTGGACCAAGCATTAGTTTCTTATCCGTTCGAATATGGAAATGTAGGTGATTCTATATTAAAAATAAATAAATCCAATGACTTACTCCATGGTTGGTGGTCTTTCAAAGCCACCTCTCCAAATTACCTCGATATCGTAAATACAAAGATGTTGAAACAAGGTGAATGGACACACTCAAGTTTTGATACCGGTGAGTCAACACGGATTAAAACACAAGTAAATTACAGTAGTGAAATTCCTGATGATATTGAATTAACAGATGTAAATTTAACTATATTTGATCCCGAAGGTAACCAATGGTACTCAGAAGTAAATTCACCCCTGTCAAACGGAACCGTTTTCTTTTCAGATATAACATTTTCTGCGTTAAACACGACTGGTGGTCAATATGAATACACATTATTCTGGAGCAATGGAACCGCATTAGGTGGTCTTAAATCAGATTTTATTGTCAATCATCAAAGTAAACTTAAACTATTAAAACCTGACGACGCAAAAATCGACCTGAGAACTGATGGCTTCGTTGGTGACATCATCCCCGTAAGAATTATCTTAACGGATCCAGAAAATAATTTATCCATTTCAGATGCGATTGTTTCTTATAATTGGACAGGGGGAACAACTCTTAATTTTACTGAAGCTGCGATTGGTGTCTATGAGATCATTCTTTATACTGCCGATTTAGCTTCGAGAGGGTTATACGAGATAGTAATAAGTTCGTCGAAATTAGGTTTTATTGATAGTAATCTTACGCTTGAGGTAAATTTAGGCGAGGAAACAGGCTTACAAAGACTTGAATCTGAATATAATATAGAACTCCACGCAAATAGCACTATTAAGTTCAAGTTTACTGACTTTAGTGGCGACGGTATTGATGGAGCTACGGTTAACATTAGTATAAGTAACCCCTCACATTATTATATTGATAATCTTGGTAATGGAACCTATGATATTGAATTTAGTACGTCCTATATTACTAATATCGGAATATATCAACTGAACTTTAGTTTTTCGGCAACGGGGTATGAACCTCAGTATTACGTCTACCAATTTCAAATTGTAGAGCAGTCTGTAAATCTTTCAGTTTTTATTAATTCTGTCAGCATTCAAGGCAATTCTCTTCACGAATTTACATTTTTTGATACAATTAATGTTTCTGCTAAAGCGATGTCAATCATAGATGAAGTATATATTTCAGGAGGTAATTTTACATGGATTAGCGCAACTTATGAAAAAAATTTAACAGAATACTCAGGTAATTGGTATAACTCATCGATTGAATGTCTGCCAGAATATTTCTCATCTGGAATCAATTTCATTTATCTAAAGTTTTACCATTCGAATTATAGAACGCAAACTTTTGGCTTCGAAATATTGATAGATCGAATTGAATTCGATGTTGATATAGTTGGACATATAGATTCAAACCCAACCATAAAAGCAGAAATAGGAGGATCTTTAGTGCTTCAAATAGAATTGTTGGATATCGAAACCGATCTACCTATTGTAAACGCAACTGTTTTATACGAATGGACTTATGGAGTAGGAGAATTAACTGAAGTAAGTCCAGGCACATATCAGCTATCTGTAGGATTACCTGAAAACCTCCAAGGAAATTTCATATTCAATCTCATTATATCGAAAGAAGGAACAGTGTATAAAACGACGCAATCTTCTTTTCTCTTAGTTATAGGTGAGCCAGAATTTCCTACTTTCATAATTTGGATTATAATATTAATTTCGGCTGCAATTATTAGCACATTAGGCATAATGAGCTTGAGATCCTACGTTATTCTGCCAAGGAGGAGGAGGAGGGAAGCAGAATTACTATCTAGAACCCAAAAATTTAAGGATATACAAAATATCCAAGCAATCGTTGCAATTCATCGAGATAGCGGAATTCCTCTATATACCAAAAGCTATTCAATTCTTGAAAAGCATAAGAAAGAAATCTTCTCTGGTTTCATTCAGGCAATTATAACGGTTGGAGAAGAGATGGTAGGAAAACGAGGAATGGAAGGAGAATTAGTCGAACCTGCCAAAGAAGATGGTACTCGAACGATTTTAGAGCTGGATTTCAAATATTTTTATTGTTTGATATGCGATCGCCAAGATTTACGGATCATTTTCATTCTCACTGAAAGAGCTTCTGACCTAATGAAAAAACAGATTTCTGATTTGTCTTTAGGGGCTTTGTTAGAACTTTCAGAGCAAATAGGGAATTGGGATGGGGCTATTCATGAATTTGAAACAAAATTTCCCCCAATTATCAACAAATACGTAGAATTAGCCTATAAAGAAGCATTTACGATAAATAACGCAGAATTCGTGGCTAAAATAAGAAAAGAAGGAGATTTAAATTCAATGGAAACCCGTATTTTAAACGTTATCTATTCTATTGCTAAGAGTAAAAAAGAATTTCACTTGGATACAATATTTGAACTTATTCATGAGAAAAATGAAAATATTGTTATCGATGGCATAGAGACCTTGATAAAGAAGCAACTTATTATACCATCAACAAAATAAAATAGTAGTTATTTTTTTTTGATTTTTTCTTAATTTAATTATGAGTACTCCAAATGATTTAAGGTTTGAATGCGTACATTGTGGAAACTGTTGTACTGATTTAAACACACTTGTTAATACTACCTATTTAGATATTCTACGCATCAGAGATGGCTTAAATCTGACTCAAGATGAAGTGATTGAAATTTTAGGATTTTATGTATTCGAAAAAAAACCATCAACTAAAGAAATAGATAGGATGGTTCTTCCACCTATTGAGACAGAAAGAGGTTTAGCTTTTACAGGGCTTAAGAAAAAACAGAGTGGCCAGTGTTACTTTTATAACAACAAATCAAAGAGATGTTCAATTTATAAATTTAGACCGAATTTTTGTAGGACTTTTCCCTTTACTTTTAAGGTCACAGTTAACAGAAAAAGTTCAGGTGAAAATGCGATTAAAGTATTCTACACAGAAACAGGGCTTCAATATTGTCAAGGAATAGGAGATAAATCTCCTATTATCGAGAAGGATAATTGGATTCAATTAGGTCAAAGAGTTCTCCAAGATTTAGCTAAAAACACAGTTTTGATTAAGAAATGGAATGAGAGCGTTAAAAATAAGGTAATATTACCTTCTGTAAATAATTTTATTCTAACGATTTTTAATTTAGATCACTAAATTTACACTCTCATTTAACAATATTGCGAGAGTGCCAATAACATCCAAAATAACATACGCAACTCAATTTTGAATGCGATTTTATTTTGATAACAATTAAATTCACCAAAATCTTGGCTGTCTATAAAAAATTTTAAATTTTGATTTAAAAACTGTAGTAACTCTGAAATTATGCTTATGTCTTTCCCAGTCGAATCTAGTAATACTAGTGTTAATAATGTCCTAGCGGTGTCTGTTGCGTTTCCGTTAATAGATCCATTGGATTGTATTTTCTTTTCTAATTCGGTTAAATAAGGAGCTTGCAAATTAGTAAAATCAAATCTAGCATCTAACAATTTCAATAAACCTAAGTAAAAAAACATATCTGACAACTGATATTCTTCTGAATTAAATAAATTAAGGTTTGCTAAAGGTTCAATAAGATGCCTTTTATTTGTTATAATTCCACCACTTTTTTTTAACATCTTTAAGCTTAAAATAGTGAAAAAGTTAAGAGTTATTTTATCGGGAATGAAAGGGTTGAGGTCATTTTCTAAAAACATTTCGATATCCAATAAATCAACCACTTCTGAATTATTCAATAACTCTAATTCAGAAAGAATGGAAAGTCCATAGTATATACTAATCGGGTTCGGTATGTGGTACCTCCCAGTACTGAAAACTTTTCCACTGATAAAATTATTTATAACATTTTTAATATACCCTGGTTCTAATTGTAGTTCTTCTCCTAACATTTTAAAAATATTCACGACATAAAACAAATTTTCTAAATCTAGATAATCAGGTGAAGTTGTAACATATTTTCTTAATTGTTTTATATCGATTATTATTTTATCAGCAATAGATTGATTTAATTTAGGGAAACTCACGAAATAATTCAAGAGTGAAGGTGTCTTCTCCTCATTTTGGATAATTTCTTTTTTTTTTTGATTTGAGGAATGACTGATAGTTTCTATGTTATCTCGGCGAGCTTTTTGTAGTGCTTTTAATATATCTTCTTCAGATATAATTTCCTTAGGATTATCTATCTGGAAAATTTCTTCTTTAAAGGTGAAATTAGAAGGATTGAAGTATTTTAACAAGTCGTTGTTTATTATATTGAAGTGCTCCTTTAATTTCTCTGAAATTATGTTATCTTTTCTAAATTTATTTAGTTTATTACGAAATTCAAGGGGCAATAGATCAAAAAGATCTAAATTTTCGATAATTAAGTCATTTTTTTCTATTAAATATTCTGAAATTATAATAAATAAGTGTTTATTGTTATATTCGTTTAATCCCATTTGTAGAAAAGCTAAATAATCACTAAACTTGTTTTTATTTTTTTTGTATAACTCTTCAAATAATTGACGATCTGCCATCAACTTACTTTTAGATACTCCTATTGTAATTAGTGCCGAGTTTGTCGCTGCGATAATCGAAAGAATATTGTCTTCCGTATCTTTTTGTTCATTTGAATCTATTTTTAACGATATATCAATATTTTTAGAGAGGATAAGGT
>JAGXOB010000077.1 GCA_019894735.1 Promethearchaeota archaeon
AGATATTATAGGTAAATAAATATGGTATACTTTTCACCTCTCTATTAAATGTAATTTTTTATGTGATAATTCAAGGTTTTAGTTAGATTGGATTATCATATATTGAATTTTGTTATTTATTATATTTTTTCATTTTCGTCAATTTTTCTAAAACGATGTTATAAATTAATTTTAAATATCTACACTCTATCTTATTTATGACGCGATTTGACTATTTTATAAAATTCAAAAGAGGAATAATACTTTTTTTATAAATTAGGTAAATCTGATAACAATTTGTTAAGCAAAAAGCATCGTTGAGCAAATATGTTAGTTAACTTAAGGGAAGTGTATTTACCAGCTATGATTTTTTCGATAATCTTAGATTATCAGTTAGCAATATACTTCTTGTACTTATATAGCAAACATCGAAAAGATAAAATCGGGTTAAACAGGTTCTTATTGGCTTTTTCCAGTCTTTTTGGATTTGGAGCAAATTCATATCTTTTTTTAGTTATCGGTTCATTCTATATCCACGATAGTTATTTGGCTGAAATGCTCATTAGAATTGGGGTTTTCCTATTACAAGGAGGGATATTAGCAGTCCTATTGATTTTATTGTCTAAACCCTTTCTCCCTCTTATAAATTCAAGAACGGTTAAAATAATTAGTGTGCTTTCTGGGATTAGTATAGTCTATCTTTTATTTTTTTATATACCGTTTATAGGTTTAATTTCTAATATTATATTAGGATTTATAGGAGGCGTGTATTTTCTATATTTTCAAACAAAACTAGTTAAACTCACTTCAGGAACGGTACATTCGCGACTCATAATCACATTAATAGGAGAACTAATCTTTCTAATTGGTATTTTCCTTGGTTCAGGCTTGCTTAATATACCTACACTTTTCGATTTAAGGCATGTTTTATATTTAATTGGGAGTTATGTGGTCAATATAGGCTTAATTGTAATTCTCTATGGAACTTTTAAATTTCCGGGCGTGCTCGAATTCAATTGGAAAAATAATCTTATAAAACTTTACGTTATCGATGCAAAGAATTTTTTTGAGTTATATTCATATGACTTTAGCAAGATAAGAAATCTCGCGAATGGACCCGATTCCCATAACATTAATGAAGAAAAAAATACAATAAATTCAATAGGCGTCGCAGGAATTAGCGATGTGTTTGATGAGATAACAAAAACTTATCACAATAGAGTTAAAACGATTAAATACGGAGATTTTAGTATACTTTTAGAGTATGGAGAAGATCTAAAATCTCAATTTTTATTCGTATTATTTGTAAAAAAAAATATGACGAGCCTACAAGTATTCCTAAAAAAGGTGAAAACACAATTTCTAACTTCATATAAAGGCTCGTTGGTTAACTATGACATAGTCGTTAAGTTTAGAGAAACAATATTTTCCGGTTTTGATTTGATCTTACAAAAAATATTAGATTGAAATTATAAATAATTATTAAAAATAGATCGAGAATAATAAAAGTGCTTGTACAAGATTTCTACCCTCTTACAGGAACGTTAAGAGAACCGTTATTAATCTTAGAATGGATCGCAGTATTTTTAATTTCAGAGGTAGCATTCTTACTTTATATGAGGGGAAAGAATAAAGAGATGAAATTGAGCAATATCATTGAAAAAGCGTATATTATATTCCTTCTCGCTTACTCATTAATGGGGATTTTTTATATTTTTGGAGATTATTATATGGAGACCCCGTTTTCACGCTTAATCGTTTTTAATATCGGATATATCCTGAGAATGATTTTGGGGTTAATTTTTATATATCAGATTGAAAAATATCAGACAATTCTTAGAAAGTACCTGTTCTCAAAAATTTTCTTATTATTTACCATCCTATCTGTTGTTTTATTCTTTTTTGCAATTGAGTTCACTCAATATGCTTCGCTGGTATTATTTTGGATCCCTATATTTTCAATTTTTTTAATCTATACAATAAAAGTTTTAAAGAAAACTAGTGAAAAGCAGGAAATACATTATTTAAGGGCAAAAATATACTTCTCAATATTAGGGACGATCTTACTTAGCGTAGGTTTTGGAGCTACATCAGATCCCTTTTTAATTGTGTTTGGTTTGAGTCTTCGCATAGTTGGAAGTATTTTTCAAATGATAGGTATCATCGTTCTAGCAATCTTTTTTACTAGTTTACCATCTTTAGCTGAGCAAGATTGGAAAAATAAAATTGATAGACTTTTTCTAATGAGAGCTTCTGGAATTTGCGTCTACTATAAATTTTTCAAGGATTCAACTAATAAACGCGAAGAACAAAACATATCCAGCGCAGTAAATACAATTAAAATGATATTAAAAGAAATTTCTCACGACGAAGGGGAGATGGTCATAGAAAAAGAAGGGAAAGTGCTAATTACATGCCAAGGAAAATATATTACGGGAGTAATCATAGCAGATCAGAACCTAAATTCCCTTCATTTCTTGCTTAAACGCCTTATTGAGAAAGTGGAGTTCTTGTATTCTAATATAATACGAGATTGGGATGGTGCTATGGAAATTTTTCTCCCAATTGAAAATATCGCTAAAGAAATCTTTTTCTAATTAGAATTCTCACCTTCGTTTTCTAGAAAGAACAAGATTCGGATTTAAAAATACGTTTTGACACATTGGGCAAGCATTATACCTTGCTAACCAATCATGGACACAAGAATCATGATAGTTACTGCCGCAAAATGAGCATTTAATAATATGTATGCTTCTATGTGAGATAAATTCGTGACAAATAGTGCATTGAGAGTTTTCCTGTGGTATTCTGTCCTTAGTTTTTAATTTTTGTCCACATATATGACAAAAATTTGTTTTATATCTATCAGACTTTAGCAATTTTGAACCGCAGTTAGGACAATAATTATAAACTCTTTCTAGCAATTATGTTTTCACAGTGATTAGTTATTTACTTCATTAATTATGTGAATACAATTTATATCAATCTTAAATCTTCACGAGACCGATTTTTGAGATTCAAATTAGCAAATAAGAAAATATTTGAGTAAAACACTATTCTGTTAGATATTTTAGAAAAAAGTTCCTTTTTATCAAAAAATGCAAATTAAAACAAATGACAATTCACAATCTTATCGTGCTTGGCCGATATTCTGGCTTGCATTCATGAGACTTTTCTATGTATCTATTTTTGAAAGAGCCCTTTCAAATTACCTTTATTTTGTTGTAGATATTAGTGAAAGTACTCTAGGATTTATATCTTCTGTTGGAGCAATAGCTTACATCTTCGCTCCTATTCTTGGACAATTAATCACTTCAAAGATAGGAATCCGTAAAGCCCTAATATTTACTAGCATAATTACACCCCTTTTAACTGGACTTCAAATCATTTTCTTTGAACCTTGGTTTTTAATAATATGCCGGGTATCACTAGGACTTGTAATGGGGCTCTATTGGCCAAATTGTATGAATCTTTTAAGTAGATGGCAGAAGCTAAGTAGTCGTGAAAGAGCGAAGAGGAATTTCAGAAATTTTAATTTTTCTTGGAATTTTGGATTTATAATTGGGCTCTTATTTGGCTATATATGGGCATTTTTCATAAACGATTACATCTCTTTGATCATTTCTTGGGGTCTGTCTTTTTTACTAATTCCAATTAGTTTTTTTATTAATAAAGACTCAGTAATCCAGATACCAAAAGTGGAATTAGAAATCCATTTAGAAAATCCCGTAATTGAAGAAGATTTTAAGATGATCTCTAAAACAGATTCAAAACTCACTATGATGAGTTTTCCGATTTTATTTTCTTGGATTGGGATAATTTTCTTAGCGACTTCGAAATCGATCCTACAATTTACATATCCGGTTTTTCTAAAAGTAAATTCATTAGAATCACATTCTACCTATCTTGTCCAGGGAGGATTACAATTGGCACAACTTATTGGTTTAACTTGGATTAATGGAATGAATGTATATAAACGAAAAATCTCAGCGCTTGCTAGTTTCATAGCCCTTGTTGTTATAACATTTACCATTTTTTCTATTGGGAATATTTGGTATATTGCCATAATTTTTTCTGTATCTGGTCTCTTTTTCGGTTTTATCCACGGTACCTCTATGAAAATCATGCTTGATTATGGAGCAACTAAAAATACAGCAAAGTACTCAACGATAAATGAGATCGTTATAGGCATCGGTTTTGGGGTAACTCCCATTGTTGCAGGCTTTATTGTTGAAACAAACTTGTACATCATCTTTGTTTATATAATAGCTTCCGGGATCGCTTTTTTAATTATACAAACTTACCTCTCAAGAAATGTTAAAAAATCAATAAAAACCAATTAGCAAGCATAGAGCTATTCGTTTTTTAGACTTTTTTTAAATAATCTTTTATTCAAGTATATTTAATATAAATTAAGTTAGAATGAATAATGAGAAAATACTATATATGACATTATTTGATCAACTAAATAAGCAGCAGCTAAAAGAACTTCTCGTTAAATGCTGGATGACTCACGATGGATCTTGGTTTTATAATTGTGTCAAAGAATTCGGTATCGAAACAGCGAACAAATTAAATAAAGCAGCAATTAAAACACTATCACCAATTGAGATGCAAAGAGTTATAATAGCTCTGGGATTGGTTGATATTAACATAGAATCGTTTGAACAGCTAAAAGATTTTATTGACAACGGTTTTTCCATCTTAAAGGGGGATTTCATGAAATTTAATTATACTTTTCCTGAACTTAATGTTTTGCATTGGGAAATGGGAGAATGTTTCGCCTTCGAAGGAATGAAAAGGATGGGGGTGAAGGAAAATTACGAATGCGGACTTATATATCGCCTATGTTGTTGGTTAGATGTTATAGGTGTCAAGTATAGACTTGAACCTAAAATTAATGAGTGTTTATTACATTCTCAAGATAATTGCGTTGGAGATTTGATATTTAATTTTTAATTATAAAAGAGGATTATTAAAATGTATTTTTGGTTTATTTTTTCAATTATAGGGATGTGTCTTATGGTTCCACTTCATTTTTTATCTGTTGAACACTTAAAATTTCAAAAAAAATTTGGAATGGATAAAGGGAATAAAATAACTGGAGTCCTCGGGCTTACTTCAGGATGGGGGTTTTTTGCATTTTGGTTTGGTATCTGGATAGCCCCTCAACCTCGACTACTAATTCCCTTTATATCAAATCCCAGTTTTACTATCCCAATTATAAATTTTTCAATACCAATATTTCACTTAATAATCTCTATGCCTTTTATTATAATAGGCGCTTGGTTTGGAATTGGAAGTGTAAGAACGACATCTCTCAAAGTAGCAGAAACTCATAGGACAGAACGGATCGTTTCCACTAACATCTATTCTTTAATTAGACATCCACAATACTTTGGCGGAGTATTAGCCCATATTGGAATAACTTTTTTGTTATCGTCGCTATTTTCTCTAATTTTTACACCTTTGGTGTTTCTACTAAATTTTTTAGTTTCTTGGAAAGAAGAAAAAGAATTAATTAAAGAGTTTGGCGAAGACTACAAGAACTACAAAGAAAAAGTCCCGATGTTTTTTCCGAGACTAAAGAAACAAAATAAGAAGTAAGAGAATTAATCACTTTTTCTGGTTAATTAAATCTTTAACTGTTATTTCAGGATGGTGATACCGCTGAGTTTTCAACGTTTTATCACCATATTGAATACAATTTTCAGGACAGAAATTAATACAAGCTAAACATTGCTGGCATTTATGTTGCCATTGAGGAGTATCCTCCACAAGAATGATATTATTTACTGGGCATATTTCTACACATATTCCACAACTAGTACATGTCTCTTCAGCGTAGAAAGATTTGTCAGATTCATGGACACTCTCACGAAAAGTTTTATTAAATTTCTCGCTCTTTATTCTTCGTTTCTCAAAAAGGTCCTTTTCTAGATTATTTTCCTGATCAGAAACGATTTTGTGAATAATTTCAATTTTTTTAGTTGCTTCTTCGAAAAATTCTTTCTGACGTGCTTCGGGATGAATGTTGTATCCGAGTATATAATTGTTAGGCATTAAAACATTAAATCCCGCGCTCAACGATTTCGATTTTGTATTTAATATTGATTCTACTTGAAATAATGGAGTAGTGTTGATATCTCCTGCATTTGTTATTATAGCAAAGAAGTAATTGGACTTAGAAAGATCTATTTTGCTTAAGAAATCATAGACTATTTTAGGTAAACCAGCATAATATAGAGGAAATACAAATCCCACTTTTTCACTCGACGACGCAAGCTGATCCTCCTCCCAAACTTTAGCAATAGGCACGAGTTCACATTCCTCTAACCTTTCTGAAAGATCCTTCGCAATCTTCAACGAGTTACCTGTTCCCGTAAAGTAGTAAATAGTAGTTATCATAAATCTAATTGGCTTTGTTAATTTATTAAGTTTTATAAAATAGAGTATAACGTTCGTTGTTTTTAGTAACTCTTTCCTTCCTTCCATTTCCTTTTATAAAAGAGAACTAGGACAAATATTATTCCCATCAGAGAAACTAGAAATACCGGTAAAGCAAAATCGATACTTGTCGCATCCTCGTCTAACCAATATTCGTAATCCGCTTCTATCCAAGCAGTAATTCCCCCTAACATGTTGAATATTTTCGTAAAGCTGTTAGCAACCAAGATGGTGCTTGCTTGAAAACTTCTACTTCCACTCCCGCAGTAAACTATGATTTCCGTATCATTATACGCTTCGAGTTCGCTTAACCTACTTGCAAGCCCGCTGAGGGGGATTAAAGTAGCGTTATACAGATGGTTCACATTAAATTCTCCTATGTCTCTTACATCTAAAACAAGTAAATTTGGAAATGCTGTGTTGTTATTTATCATATCATTTGCTGTATGAACGGAAATATCAGTTCTTACTGGATCAGCTGCTATCCCGGACGAAGTAAAATTATAAAATTGGATCAAAAGCAATGAAATCACGATTAAATATAGAGTACTTCTACTCTGCCTTTTTTTCTTATATTTCATTTTCAGCATAAGAATTCCTATATAATTAACTAAAACTTAGTATTAATTAGAATTTCCACTTTTTAATTTTTATTATTATTTTATAAAATCTCTTTAGATTATTGAACAAAAACCTAACACTCTATCCTCTTAAATTAGCATTCTCAGAAGCTTTAAAATTATAAAGAAAACAATTAAATATTAATTTATTAAATTTATAACCATAACTCGCTAAAGTGAAGTTCATATCCACAAAATTGATGAATATGCCTAAAAGAAAAATATATCATTATATGGCTATCTTTTTTATCGTTTTCTTAACCATAACGAGCGTAAATGTTAAAGCAAACCCACCGCAAAGTATATCATTGGAATACAATTCAAATATAAATACTCTTGAGGTTTCAATCACGCACGCTGTTGCTGATAACACTACCCATTATATATTTTCAATAATAGTTAGTGTTAATGGATCTGTAGCCCAGAGCCATGTCTATACGAGCCAACCCGATTTGATTTCTTTTGTTTATAATTATTCTCTAGTAACCAATAGCGGATCTGTTATTTCGGTAACAGCGTCATGTAGCGAAGGAGGCTCCCTTACAAAAACATTGGGGGGTACAAGCACCCCTCCTGATGGTATTCCTGGATATATGGGAATGTACTTAGTTCTAAGTGCTTCTGTAATTACGTTACTAATGTTAATTCGTAAAAAACTAAAAAAAGTTTAATTAAAACTAAAATATTTCTTTTTTATTTTTTTAAAGTTCTTTTTTCAGTATATGTACCTTAATTTTTCGAAGAGCTATTTTGAGCAAACATTTAATTTTATATAACACATAACCAAATTCCTTTTAAATGCAATCCATTTAACTAGATTTATAATAATTCTAAGCTAAAGATAATTTATTAAATAAATTTATAATAGCAAAATTTAGAGAGGATGAATATGGAAGTTGTTTTAGGATTTATAATGATATTTGTTATAGGTAGTTTAAGTTTAATCGGATTATTTATGATTTCCATTAGAGAAACAACTTTAGATAAAATTTTATTCATTTTAATCGCATTTGCTACTGGTACAATTCTTGCATCAGCATTATTTGACCTAATTCCTGAAGCTCTTCATCACCTTGAAGAATTAAATGCAGGAGGTGCTGCAATTGCTGAAACTACCTTATTTATTCTTGTAATTTTAGGTTTTGTGATGTTTTTTATAATTGAGCGATTTATTTATTGGTTTCACGGGCATGCACACGAAAAAGACGATCAGCTAGTTTGTTATATTGGTGTGGATGAAGGTGATGGTAAGTCCATGAAAAGGGGAAATAACGTGAAATCCTTTGCACTTCTCAATTTAATTGGTGATGGTCTTCATAATTTTCTAGATGGAATAATTATAATGGTTGCTTTTATGAGTGGAACTAGAAATGGAGTAATTGTGACTCTTGCAGTTTTATTTCACGAATTTCCTCAAGAAATTGGTGATTTTGGAATTTTGATTTATGGCGGATTCTCAAAAAAGAAAGCTCTTTTCTATAACTTTTGTAGTGGCATGATAGCCTTACTTGGTGGTTTATTAGCGTTTGTATTATCAGATGTATTAGAAATATTTAACTTCTTTTTCTTAGCTTTTTCTGGTGGGGGATTCCTTTATCTAGCTAGTACTGAACTTATGCCTGAATTATTAAAACAAGAAGACTTGAAAAAATCAATAATTCAAGCATTAATTTTTCTTTGCGGATTAATCTTAATAATGTCTTTGGTATTATTGCTACCACATGAATAATTAATGTAGAGAAAAAAAAATTATTCTCTATTTTTACTTTTTTTTGATAATATAAGGAAACTTATCAGAGTATTCGAAAAACTCAGGATAGTTAAGTTTCCATCCTCGAGACTTAAGGATTTTTTTCCTTTTTTTTTGTCTATTGAGAACTTTTCTGCTAATTCTGTTTCGAGGATATTTTTTCTTCTTTTTTCTTTGCCTTTGATATATTATTGACATGCTAATCCGTCATATCGAATTAGCCACCTCATCAATTAGGTTTTAATACATTTTGTATTTAATAAGATGATCTAAAATCATAATAGAATGAATAGAAAAATCTTATATTTATATTATATGATCTCGCTTATTTAAACCTTTTCTTCTAATAGGAAAGTTAAACTGATAAGAATATCACTGGGTAACAAATAGTTATTAAATAATTAGACAAAATGAGAGGATTATTCCCTTTTTTAAGCTATATTTTAACTTATCAACCATTCTGATTCAACAACTTTCAAATTTAATTTCGGCAGCTAAATTAGTTGAAAGAAGTTAAAAATCTTGAATGTGAGTTTTCCGAAGTAGTCTTCAAGGACTACAGGTGCACTATTGATGCGACCATTGAAATAAACCTTTATTTCTAGAAAGAAAAAGAGTTAATAGAATCTGGTAATTATATATTAACAGATTTAAGTTAAATCTTCCAAAGTTATGTTTTTTCTCTAACATTTTACATCGAATGTTAAAATTTTGTTATTATACTTTGATTAAATGAAGTAGATTATGTAGTACAATAAGTAGATTTAAAATTTAAAAATATCTGATCTTGACTATGATATGACCTTAGTATTCGTCTGTATATTTCAGCTCATCATCTTTTTCGTCTTCTAAATCTTTCTTGATAGGTTCTTGTGTTGGTTGTTCAGTGGGTTCCTGATTTGATTCATAGAATGGTTTTGGTTCAGGTAAGGATTCATATATAGGATCAAGTTTTGGTTCAGGAGTGGGGTCATATATTGGTTCTGGAGCAGACATGTAAATTGTTTCAGGCACAGGTTCTGGCACAGGTTTGTATGCTGGTTCAGGCTCAGGCTCAGGCATGTGTTCGTATACCGGTTCAATTTCTGGCTCTGGGATATGTTCGTATACTGGTTCAGGAGTGGGGTCATATATTGGTTCTGGAGCAGACATGTAAATTGTTTCTGGCTCTGGCTCTGGCATATGTTCGTATACCGGTTCAGGCTCTGGCTCTGGCATAGGTTCGTATACTGGTTCAGGCTCTGGCTCTGGCATAGATTCGTATACTGGTTCAGGCTCTGGCATAGGTTCGTATACTGGTTCAGGCTCTGGCTCTGGCATAGGTTCGTATACTGGTTCAGGCTCTGGCATAGGTTCGTATACCGGTTCAAGTTCAGGCTCTGGGATATGTTCGTATACTGGTTCAAGTTCTGGCTCTGGGATATGTTCGTATACTGGTTCAAGTTCTGGCTCTGGGATATGTTCGTATACTGGTTCAAGTTCTGGCTCTGGCATATGTTCGTATACTGGTTCAAGTTCTGGCTCTGGGATAGGTTCGTATACTGGTTCAAGTTCTGGCTCTGGCATAAGTTCGTATACTGGTTCAAGTTCTGGCTCTGGCATAGGTTCGTATGCTGGTTCAAGTTCTGGCTCTGGCATAGGTTCGTATTCTGGTTCAGGTTCTGGCTCTGGGATATGTTCGTATACTGGTTCAAGTTCTGGCTCTGGGATATGTTCGTATACTGGTTCAAGTTCTGGCTC
>JAGXOB010000078.1:0-6527 GCA_019894735.1 Promethearchaeota archaeon
GGAATTACCCCTATTGAGTCGTTGATAAGAATTAATTACGCTTGGAGCGATGGTGAAATTATCTCTGAAGATTTACTTTATATGGATATGGATAAATTCAAACAAGATTTTACCAAAGCTTATAGAGAAGCACTTGGAATCTTATTTGAAATGCCATTCTTTTCAGAGGATATGACAGATGATTATATTCGAAAAGCTACATCTGAAGCTATTTTATTAAATGCGATTATTTTTGGAGAAGGCATTCAAGCTCCTTCACATGTGGAACCTAAAGTTGAAGAAAAAGAACCCGAGGAAGAAGAAGAAGAGGAAGAAGAAGTTGGTATTGGAGGATTATTTGGATAATAAATTAAGATTTTTTTGAAATATCAATAAAAATACAAAATAACGAAAAATAATAAAAAAGAGGTTAAAAAATTATGGAAAGTATTTACGCTGCCTTATTGTTACATAAAGCTGGAGGAAAAATTAACGAAACGAACGTAGAAAAGGTATTAACTGCTGCAGGTGCAAAAGTTGATAAAGACCAAATCGTTAAATTAATTGCTGGACTAAAAGACACAAAAATTGAAGATATAATCAAATCTGCTAGCTCAGTACCCGTTGTTGCTGCTCCAGCTAGGGGCGCTGTTGAGAAAAAGGAAGAAAAGAAGAAAGAAGAGGAACCCGAAGAAGAAGAAGAGCCAACTGGCATTGGGAGTCTCTTTTAATTACAGACAACCAAGATATAAAAGTGTAAAATTGAACAAAAGTATAGTGAAAATTATTTAAAATTTTTTTAATTTATTTTTTTTCTATTATTTCTATATTCGATGTTTTAGATTTGCTAAAAAATCAGAATTCTGCTGAAACATACTAAATAAATCAAAAAGTTTTTTTAAAATTCTATTTTTTTTAAGTTAACTTTCTCAATTAAGATTTTTTAATTTAACTAAAAAAGATAACACTCGTTAAAGTTTTTAAACTGATATACCATGACTGGAAAATTCCTCAAGTTCTTCTCTCCGTTCGTAAGGGTAATGCCTGAAATTAAGCAACCACAAAGAGAGGTACAATTCAAAGAAAAATTATTATGGACTATTGTTGTACTGATCATCTATTTGATTATGTCAAACATTCCACTTTACGGAGTAACTTCTACTGAAACGACAGATTATTACTATTGGTTAAGAGTTATATTAGCAAGTCAGAAGGGAACGCTAACGGAATTAGGAATTGGTCCAATAGTAACCGCTGGATTGATAATGCAACTACTTCTCGGCTCTAAAATTATAAAAGTTGATATGAGCGATCCTTACGACAGATCTATGTTTAGTGGATCCCAAAAAGTTTTCGCAATGTTCTTAACGATTCTTAACATTGTAGCATATTTGATGGGAGGAGCTTTTGGTCCTTTAACTATCTCGAATGCGACATTTGTGTTTTTACAATTACTCTTCTCGGGAGTTATTATTATCTTACTCGACGAAATTTTACAGAAGGGATGGGGAATTGGAAGCGGAGTATCTCTATTTATCGCCACGGGAGTTGCAGGGCAAGTTTTTTGGAATTTGTTTAGTTTTATTGACGCAGGACCGGGTCAGGGTGCGAGAGGGCTTATCATTGCTTTCTTTCAATCTTTAACGAATCCTAGTATAGATACAGCTGCACTATTTTTTAGGAGTGATAGATTACCTTCCATTTTTGGAGGAATTACCACGTTAGCAATATTTGCAATTGTGATTTGGTTTGAGTCTACTAGGATCGAGATTCCTCTAGCGTACAAGGGCTATCGAGGTTTTAAGGGGAAATATCCAATGAAGTTACTGTACGTTTCGAATATTCCAGTTATTTTAGTAAACGCTTTATACGCGAATTTCTTATTTTTCGGGCAGATACTAGCCGGACCTACTTCAGCTCTAAGAAATGCAGATACTAATTGGCTGATAGATCTGATCGGCCATTTCAACTATGTAGAATCTGGGGGGGCATCAGGAAATTATTTAGTTCCAGACAGGGGACTACTTTACTTCCTTACTCCTCCTCAAGGACTTGATCAACTAATAGCAGATCCATTGAGAGCTATAATATATCTCGTCTTCTTTATATTCCTCTGTGTGATGCTCGGCCGTGTCTGGGTCGACGTATCTGGGTTAGCTCCGCGCGATATAGCTCAACAGATAATAGATTCGGGGATGCAGATTCCCGGGTTTCGTAGTTCGGACAAAATTATTGAACGAATCTTAAAACGCTACATTCCAACGCTAATAATTATAAACGGTTTCATAATTGCAATAATGAGTTTCTTCGCCGATTCTTTGGGTGCATTGACTTCAGGTACGGGGCTTCTAATAGCTATCGGGATCGTCCACCAGTACAGCGAGAGTTTGGCCAAGGAGATGGCTGCGATGCAGTATCCGGGCATGCGGTCGTTCTTGGGTATGGATTAGTGGTAAAGCCATAATTTCTCCTTCCAGAAATAAATAATTTTATAAATACTAACAGTTCAATTATATTTTTATTTATTTAGTTAAAATTAATTAGTTTAATGTGAGGAGTGTTATATAGAACTTGAATATCTCTCAATAGAATTATTCTGAAAAGTTTAATAAATTATTAAGATTATTTCAATATAACTATGCTTTTGTTATTATTACAAGATTCAAATCTATTTTTGGAATGGCTTAGCTATCCTCCGGGATCCATGATTTTTATATTATTATTGGCTACCACAACTGCACTAATAAGTACGGGTTTAACCAAATGGTTAGTTGATACAGACGAGATAAATAGAAAACAGGTTATAAAGAAAGCACACGACGAGGAGAAGCAGAAGATTATTGATGTTGCTGAGACTGACCCAGAAAGGTATAAAAAGTTAAAAAAGAGGTGGGAACGGTTGGATGGTATGATAAAAACATCGCAACAAAAGGCATCGTTGAAGCGTATGTTACCTAGCTGCATAACCTTTGTTCCAATGATAATTATTTTTTCAGTTGTAAGAGGGTTTTTCGGTGCAGCAAATCCAGTTGCATTGTCGCCAATGAATGCAAACGATGTACCGTTTATAGGTAATATGATGGCTGGCATAACGGCGGGTTCTACGACTCCAGCATGGACTGCTCTTGTTTATGGAACTGTTAGGACTATTGGAATCGGCGCAGGTTGGATAAACTTTACGGCTTGGTATTTCCTATGTAGTTTTGGAATAAATACTCTTATACAAAGATTATTGAAATTGCAAACTCAAGCTCAAGGAGGCATGGAACAAATGATGGGCGGCAGTAAATCTAAAGCTTTAGAATTTCCGGACGTTTAACCCACATTCTATTTACTAAGATTAAAACGCAGACAGAGGGATTCGAACCCTCGGGTGCTTTCGCACACTGGTTATCTGGTTAAAATTACCGTTCCAGACCAGCGCCGTACCGCTTGGCTATATCTGCAAAAAAAAAATGCTAACGACGCTTTTTGGCGACGCTCAGCTATCACTTCAAAAATTATTTGTTTCTAATTAAAGAACTACTTTGTAGGAATGGAAACAGTTTCTTTTAATTTCTTTTCTAATTTAGCTTTTTTAATTGCAGCTTCAATGTCGCTATGTGATGCTCCTTTTTTGATTTCAATCGTTTCGGCTATAGGTTCAAGGTGTCTATAATTAGCCCTTCTTCTTCGAACTTTCAAACCATCAATTAAAATATAATTTTTATCGATGATATCAACAACGACACAATACTTTCCAGCTTCCCTTCCAGTTGTTTTAACGCAAACGCGTCCTATGTCATATACACTCATTTAATTTGTCACCAAATTATTTTAGTAAATCTATCATTACTGAATTTTACGATATTCAGAAAAGATAGACACTTTTTAGTAAATTAAGGAATAATTTTAATAATAAATTTTTTATGCTTTTTGAAAAAAAAAGTAACTTTTCATTTTGTTTAACTCTGTTAAGATTTTGTCTACTATTTCTTCAATGGTTAAATGTTCTGTGTTAATAATTAAATCAAAAAATTCTTTGGTTGATTTATTATCACTTAAATCAATATTATATAGTTTTTTGAAGCGTTCTAATTCAGATTTTTCTCTAATAGTTGTTTCGTTTAATTTTTCTTCGTAAGATGTTTTATCTCTATCTGCCATTCTTTTTACCCGAACTTCTATCGGACAGGTTAATTGAACTTTAAAATTTGCCATGGATTTAAGTATGTGCCCGCTTAGCTGACTATCGATAATAATGCTACCTTTTTTTGCCATATTTACGACTTTATTATCTAATTCCTTGTCAATATCGGGATGCATCTCAACAAAATGCGAATACTCTTCTAACGACATATTATTTTCTTTTGCTAAATCTCGGAATGCTTGACCAGTTGAGTAATAGAAGATACCCAGTTTGTCTGCTAATAATTTGGCGATTGTAGATTTTCCCGTTCCATGTAGTCCAGATATTGCTATTATCATTTTACATTTCTCAAAACTGAATTTAGTTAAATAAGAAATTACACACTATTTAATTTTATCGATATTTTTAAAAACAGTCAATCTGTAGGATGCCAAATAGCGTCCTTAAGAATTGTTTGTAAACAATTACCACAATACCGTCCGCTTTCGGGGCGATTTGCTCTCCTAGAAACATGGTTCGTTTGTTTAAATTGCGAAGGTCTTAATCGCGGGATAGCTTGTAGTGGTTTTTTGCAAACAGCACATTGTGCTTTGCTTGGTTTTTTTCTCCAATAATGAGTAACATTGATACTTCCGGGAGTTTTTAGCTTTTTACGGGCTTGAGCTTTAGATCTTAAACCGGGTCTTGGCAATTTGATTACCTTCAGTATGTTAATTAGTATTATTCGATATTTTAATTGATATGGTGTTAAAGTATGAAAACTTAATTAATTTTATCATTTTTGCAAAATTTAAAGATTTAATTTCTCTTTAAATTCGTTAAACACTACATATAAATCGTCAGCTAATGAATCTCTAAACTTCTTATGACTTACGATTTTCTCTCCATTTTTTAAAAATTCATGATAAATTTTTGATAATTTTATCTTACTTAACTCTAAACCTGGAAACCTATCAAAATTTTTCTTCAAATCTTTAATTAAATCAAATATAATCTCGTTGTTGTCAAAAGTTTCTAATTTTAACGCATCCATGAGTGTTATAAATGAGGACGTAATTTCTGAAGTAAGTCTTGGAATTTCAAGAATAGAGGAACTTGTTGATTTCGAAAATTGGTTTGTCGAAATATTAAGCGATGATAATTTATTAATTATATCAATAGCACGGTAATACTCGTCAGCAATATTCATTTTCGCTAATATTTTCGATAGTTCTATATTATTCTTATTCAAAGATAAATTAATCTTTAACAAATCGTTCAAAGCGCTTCTTATTGATCTTTGAAAAAAACTTTCTTTAAGATTACCACTTTGATATTTTTGGTCTAAACTGATTATTGTACTTACGATAGCGAATAGTTCCGATTCAAGTTTTGAATTGGTTTCAGAAGATGCCTCTTTTTGATTTGTCATTATCTTGATGTTATTATTACAGTGCTATATTATAAATACAGGACGGAAAAAATAAAAAATCACAGCTGCAATTATCCCTATTGCTAGGGATGAGACGAGTACTCGAAACGTGGATGAGTTGGATAATTCTCTAATAGAAAGGGATATAAGAATAGGAATCCAAATACCTATCGTGAAGGCTTCAATAATAAAAAGTACCATCCACACTGGAGACTCAAAATAGAGATCGCTTAAACTAGAACCAAGAGAATCCATATTTGGAATGGTAATGGTAGGTATTCCGATTAAAACTATTAAGATTTCAACAGCGTTAATTAATATATAGGGAGCAAAAGCGCATAACATCATTTTATATTTTTTCGCTTGTTGTTGATGTAAAGTTCCTCCTTTATAGATGCTAAAAGGGCTCATTTCAGCTTCACTATATTTGTCTTTTTCATCTCCTTCTTTTCCAAAACGAGATTCTAAGCGTTCTGAAAAATCTACTGCTATATTTGCTCCTCGAGAAAAGATCCAAATTAAAATCAATCCTAAAAGCAAATAGAACATAAAACCAAATGCGAAAAAAGCTATGAAAGCAGCTAAATTTATATAGAACCTATTCATGCTCAATGCTGGCACGGACTCAATGTTAATGTGTGAAAAATAAGTTAAACCCAAGAGTCCATATAAAAGCGCATTAAACAAAAGTATTCTATACCCAGGAGCATTTTTTCTCTTATGGTTTATACTCCAAAAAGCCCTATTTGGTTTGGTAAATAACCACAGGATTATAACATACCAACGAGCGGGAGAAGTGAAATCCTCTTCGACACGCTTAAAAATAGAAAAATTTTCTATCCTTTCAACTCTTAGTCGTTTTCCGCAAAATGCGCATACGTAACTGTCATTCCTGTTATCGTTCCCGCATCTAGGACATCTATTAGCTCCGACTGTTGACATAGTTGTTTAGCATAGTTTAAGTTTTTATATCTATCATGTAATTATAATCATTTAAAAATTTCTTTT
>JAGXOB010000078.1:6621-10525 GCA_019894735.1 Promethearchaeota archaeon
CTATTAGTAAATAGTTTATTTAACTCTAAATTAGTGCGTGTGTGGCTTGTAATTTCAGATACTTTTATGCTTGAAGGTTTTTTAACATATCCCATGAGAGGGATTAGTTGGTCGCTTAGAGATTTGTCAACCGGAATTTCATTTTGTATATAGTGCAACATTTCATGAGCCACATTAGCCCCTAATTTTTCTGACGAGAGTTTTTTATCACCTAAAAATGTTCCTGTTGAAATTATTGCCCCAGTATCAGATTGGGCCCATAATGAAACGCCAACACCAGGACTAATTGAATCTACCCATGTATATTTAATATCAGTTTCAGTGTTTATATTCCTTTTAAGTTGATGTTGAATAGCCTTTCTTATTCTTAAACCAATATTATCTCTATTTCGCTTTAAATGATTTGTGATGATTATTTCGCCTTGAATTAAATCTACATTTCCTAAATCTGTTAAATTAATTGGTTTTATAATTTCTTTTGATGGATGAATAACACATTTTAGTTGCGCCCCCCCTTTAGGATAAAAACCATGTTTCAGAATATCTACATCGATTTTTAATCCTGATTTTTCAAACAATTTATAAGTTACTTCTTTAAGATAGTTAATACTTGGTGCCCATTTTCCAAAGGTTCCACCGCCGTTAACAAGAATCTCTATTTTTTCGGGCTTTTTAAAGCCTAAGCTGGCTATTTGAATTGGTTGCAATAATAACCCTATACTTGCGGCTGTACTTACATTTAATTGTATTGTACTTTGTACTTCATTTGTAGAATATGGAGTTATAGATATCTCTTCAGAACCTACCCTACATGGGCTTAGTGCGCTATTCGATACTTCAGTCAATAACTTTAACCCAAGAAGATGTTGTAACCTTAATCCGGGCTTTGGTCGATTAGCGCGAATATTTGTTATTCTTATAGGGCGTTTGAATAAAATTGAATATGCCGCACTGAGACGTAGAATAGCTCCGCCTCCTTCGCCAAATGAACCGTCGATCTCTAAAAAATTTCCTTCAGCCAAAACAAATCTACTTATTTATACAATGTTTTTATGCGTTCAATGCCATTAAAATCTTCTATTAATTCTACAACCTCCTTAGGCACTAAGCTAGTCCAAATCTTGTTTTCCTTACTTATTAATTTTCTTACATTGGACCCGTTATATTTTTTCTTAAAAATTTCTATTTTTTCACCTAAATTTCTTCCTTTATTTTGAAAGAGTTGTCGGACCCAGTCACTATTAGAAAAAATTGTATTGAATTCTCCTACTATAGAAATAACATGATCAACCCATTTATTTGCGTTAAAAATATCAGGAATAGGGAAAATTTCAAACTTATTAGGGTTTATTCCTCTCTCTTTTAGAGCAGATGATATGAAATTTAGTCTTTCTTCGTAGGTGAAAGGATCACTTTTAATTTTAGATAATTGAGAACTTCCAATTCCAATTTTTAATTTTTTATAATTTTTTAATATTTTATTGAGAATAAAAATATGACCATGGTGTAATGGCTGAAACCTTCCTATAAATAACGCAATTTCCTTTTTTGAAGTTTTAGTTTTAGTTTTTCTAATATCTAATCCAAATTTTGCGGCAAGATCCATGTTTAGTAATTTTGTCCATATTTGTTTTGAATGATCGATTAATTTTTCATTTTTTAAGAGATTCAGCATTTCAGATTTATCATAAAAGCGACTTTCTTTGATTTCTAATTCGTTTGGGTCAGGATTTAAATTTGTATTATGTTTAACTAAACCTAAAAAGACATAAGCAACTTCAGTTGATTTTTTATCTTCCTCTGAAATTAAATCGTAAAATAGTAGCTTTTCAATAGATTTTGAAGGTATTCCAAACTCTTCTTCTAGTTCTCTTTTTGCTTCCTCTTCGATATCTTTTAATTTTAAATCTGTCTTATATATTACATGTCCCGAAGCAGAATCGGTATAATAATCCGGAAAACTCTCCTTAAATTTACTTCTTTTTTGGACCAAGTATAAAATTTGCTCTTGAGGCGTAAATGAAACTATGAAAAATCGAATTATAAGATGGCTTATTTCTTTCTGATGTGCCTTCTCTCTGTTCATAGGAAAAACGTACTTCGCTATCTGTCCAGAGTGTAAAAATTTAATATTTTTATCCAAAATGCATGCTAAGATTTCTTCTCTCATTTTTTCTTTACCTCGGGGAATATGACAGTAATCGTATCTCCGACATTTACTCCTAAATCTCCTGCTGCATTTCCTTGATTTTTAGAAATCTCTAAAAAGCCACTTGAACCAACTAAAAATAATATTGAAGTTTTTATAACTTTTTCAAAAAACTGCACAAATTTGCCACTAATTTCTATTTGCTCTAATTTTAACTTTAGAAATACTCCATCTTCTAATGATACAGAGTTAGCTTTAAGATTGGTTATAATATTCCCAAAATCATCAATATATTGAACGGTGCATTTTATTTCATTATCAGAAATCTTTTTTATTTCAATGGGATAAGATACGAGTTTACTCGGGTTGAAAACTACGCCAAAATTACTAAGAGGAAGACCTTTAGATATGTTAGCCGCAATAGGAGCCATAATGTCCCTGCCATGAAAAGTGTTTGAAATTGGTTTATTAAAATATTCTTCGTTTTTAATTTCTATACATTCCATAATATCATTTGGTTCAAATACATTTGATAAAATCCCATTGTTAGGTCCAACAAAATAATAATTATTAACTGTTTTCAATGCTAAAATTTCGCGAGAACTACCCACTCCAGGATCCACTACGATAATAAATACAGTTCCTTCAGGATAATATTTATATGTAGTATTAAGGATAAAAGATGCTTCAATAATTGAAAAGGGAGTGACACTGTGAGAAATATCTACAATATTGACTTCGGGATTAATGTTTAGAATTACTCCTTTCATGCTAGAAACGTAGTGCTGCCCTTTAATCCCAAAATCAGTTATTAATCCGATAATCCTTTTATGTAATCTTGCCATCTTAGAGATTCTTTTTTAAAGAATTTAAAAAAATGATTGAGTGTGTTATTTTTTTTCTTTATATTTTTCATCTACTTTATAGAATTCCTCAAGAGCTTTTGATTTCAATCTGTATTCTTCTTCTTTATTAAAATCAACTAATTTCTTTGAAAGATCACTAGCTTTTTTATAAAAAATGTATGCAGAATGAAAATCTTCATTTCTAAGATAATTCCTTGCGTCGTATACATGCTTGTCTCGAATTTTCGACATATTCGGGACATCTCCGGAAAAATTAGATTTCTCTTTTAAAGATTCGGCGATGTCAAGAAGATATAATTCTTCAGCAATCTCAGCGGCTTTCTTGAATAATTTCGACGCTTTCTCGTATTCTAACCCCTTTAAGGCGGTATCGGCACTGTTAAAAAATTCTGAGATTTTTATATGTTCTTCTTCTTCAACTTTTTTTAATAATTCTTGAGCAATTTTTCTTTCTTGTTTCCCTCCACTCAACATGAATTTAGTTATTGCGATTATGTTAGCTTTTACAACATCTGGCTTAAGAATATCAACTAACGGTTCCAAGTGTTCTAAATAGATATCTTTTAAAAGGGATTCAAATTCATTTGATTGCATATTTAGAATATTTAATCCTAAAACTTCAACTGCTTCTGCTCCTTCCTTTAGAGCTGATCTAAATTTTTCGGGTTTATCATTTTCGTTTAATAATAATCCAATAATTATTCCAGACGCTTTTCGCGTTAATTTTCCTTTAAATTTGTATATAAAAGAAAGAATTTGATAATCTTTTAATTTTAATAGATTGTATTCATCCTTCAAATGATCCAAATTAAGTCTGAGAAATAAATCATTCGTAATTTCAAATTCAGATTTCCCTTCCTTATGATAATATCCCAATATCTTATAATCG
>JAGXOB010000079.1 GCA_019894735.1 Promethearchaeota archaeon
TATGTCATCGTCTACTTTTATCCAAAAGATAATACACCTGGTTGTACTACTGAAGCAATAGGTTTTACGGGAATTTTGCCCGAACTTCAAAAGTTAAATGCGAATGTTATTGGCGTAAGTCCTGATAGCCCTGAGTCTCACGCAAAATTCATTGAGAAAAAGAATCTCAAAGTAACTCTTTTAAGCGATTTAGATAAGGAAGTCTTAAAATCGTATGGGAAATGGGGGAAAAACACATTCAGAGGTAAGGAATATATAGGAGTTACGCGTAGTACCTTTTTAATAAATCCTGATGGAAAGATTGCACATATTTGGCCTAAAGTCTCTGTGAAAGGACATCCAGAAGAAGTACAGAAAATCTTAATGGGATTGAAAAATTAAAACTGAATCATGAGTGTTAAAGAAACTATAGAAAAAAGAAGAGCATACAGATCCTTAGATCCTGTAGAAATTACAAGCGATCTGATTGAGAGTCTAGCAGAAATGGCTAGAATTACCCCGTCTTGCGCAAATATGCAACCATGGAGATTTGTTTTTGTTCATGATAAAAATGTATTAAACGAACTTTTTACTGCGCTATCAGAAACTAATAAATGGGCTGAAAAAGCGTCAATGATTATAGGAGTTTTCAGTAAACCTAAAAACGATTGTGTGATTGGAGAAAGACTTTACTATTTGTTTGATACTGGTATGGCTACTGCATTTCTAATACTGCGTGCTACCGAATTAGGTCTGATAGCCCATCCTATAGCTGGTTTTGAAGAATCTTTAGCTAAAGAGATTCTCGGAATTCCAAGAGAAATGAGGTTAATCACTCTTATCATCGTTGGAAAACATTCGGAAATTGTTAATCCGGTTTTATCTGATCTAATGAAGCTCGGAGAAAAACAGAGGCCGCCAAGAAAATCTATTGATGAATTTATCTATATAGATAAAGTTAAGTAACTAATCAACTAATTGAAAAGGGTGAACCTTATTAACGAAAATAACGATGTAAGAGAAAAATCAGATGGTGTTAATAAACCTAATAAGCTTATTACTGAAAAAAGCCCGTATCTCCTTCAACATGCTAATAACCCCGTAGAATGGTATGCTTGGGGGGAAGAAGCCTTCGAAAAGGCAAAATTGGAAGATAAGCCAATCTTCTTATCAATTGGGTATTCTACATGCCATTGGTGTCATGTAATGGCTCACGAATCGTTTGAAGACCCTTATGTTGCAAAATTATTGAACGAAGCATTCATTTCCATTAAAGTCGATCGAGAAGAACGACCGGACATAGATAAAATCTATATGACCGTTTGTCAGCTTATGACCGGTTCTGGAGGTTGGCCATTGACAATTATCATGACTCCAGATAAAAAACCTTTTTTCGCTGGAACCTATTTTCCTAAAGAAAGTCGTTTTGGAAGAACTGGATTAGTTGATTTAATTAAACGTGTAAAAGATCTATGGACCAATGAAAGAAAACAATTAGTAGAATCGAGCGAAAAAATAACCTTTGCTTTGCAAGATGCAAGCACTGAATCCCCAGGAGGGAGTCTGACGGATAAAGTCTTAAAAACTGCGTACTCTCAATTATCGGGAAGGTATGATAGCAAAAACGGAGGATTTGGAACAGCTCCTAAATTCCCTACACCCCACAATTTGTTGTTTTTATTAAGATATTGGAAAAGAAGTGCTGATAAAGAAGCACTTAACATGGTTGAAAAAACTCTTAAAAGCATGCGAATGGGAGGAATCTACGATCATATTGGTTTTGGATTCCACCGTTACTCAACCGATCCTAATTGGCTCGTACCTCATTTTGAAAAAATGCTTTACGATCAAGCTTTATTAACGCTTGCTTATTTAGAAGCGTATCAAGCAACAGGTATAGAAGAGTTTGCTACTACCGCAAGGGAAATATTGGCATATGTTTTACGTGATATGACTTCTCAAGAAGGAGCGTTTTTTAGTGCTGAGGATGCCGATAGTGAAGGGGAAGAAGGGAAATTTTACGTTTGGTCAAAAAAAGAAATTGAAGAGATTTTAGGAGTAGAAGATGCTGAAGGGTTCTCGAAAAGTTATAATGTTAATGAAGATGGTAATTTTTTAGATGAAGCTACTAGAAGAAAAACTGAGAAAAATATATTACATTTAACATCGAGTTTAGCAGAAACTCAGAACAATCATATAAAATCGCTGAGAGATAAATTGTTTGAAGCAAGGGAGAAGCGGGTTAGACCTCATAAAGACGATAAAGTATTAACCGATTGGAACGGATTAATGATAGCTGCTTTTGCGAAAGCAGGTTATATTTTTAACGATCCTAAATACATCCAGATAGCCAAAAAAGCAGTAACGTTTATTTTTGACCAAATGATGGATTCTGAAGGAAGATTATTACATCGGTACCGTGAGGGTGGGGCAGATATCCTTGCTTTCGTAGATGATTACGCATTTTTAATTTGGGGTTTAATTAACCTTTATGAATCGTCATTTGAAACACAATATCTTGAAAAAGCTATTATGTTGACAGAAGAACAATTAAAATTATTTTGGGATTCTTCAATTGGAGCTTTTTTTTTTACGGCTGAAGATACAGAATCGTTATTAACTCGCCAAAAAGAAACCTACGACGGAGCAATTCCTTCCGGTAATTCAGTTTCGATGCTAAATTTGCTACGATTAGCACAAATAACCGGTAATGATGAATACGAGAAAAAAGCGGATCATCTTGGACGAGTTTTTGCTGAAAACATCAGAACTAGCCCCGTCGCTCACACTTTAATGATGGTTGCTGTAGATTATGCGGTTGGTCCAACGTACTCTTTAGTAATAGCCGGAGATAGCGGAAAAAAAGACACGATTTCGATGATAAATGAGATTAGAAAGCAATTTTTGCCGAATAAATCGTTAATATTCCGTCCAACGGAGGAAACAAATCCCGAAATTGATAAATATTCTAATTTTATTCAATTTTTTGACAAGTACGAAGAAAAGGCTACGGCTTTCGTGTGCATTAATAAGACTTGCAAAGCACCTACAAACGATATAAACAAAGCTTTAGAATATTTGAACTCCTAATTATCAAAAAAAAGTAATTTTATTTTATCTTTGAAGATACAAGTTCTTCCATTTCTTCAAGTGTTTCAACACTATCCATTTCTTTCTGTGATATCAGTAATATAAGGTTTCCATTCTTCAAGATATAAGCAGAGGGATATTTAGCGTCTTTAACATCGTATTTTTCTAAAAATTCGTCTTTATGTAGGAATTCAGAATCTATTCCTAAATCGTTAATGAAAGACTTCCATTCTTTTTTAGCTCCGAATGTTCCGAATGTAGTTTGGCATAGATTACATTGATATGTGCTTGGTCTTAAAGCTTTATGCCAGAAATCCTTTACAGTATTAATTATTCCAGAATCAGCATTCCATATAAAAATTAATTTATCATCATTATTTTCGTTCATTAAAACCACCCATGTTAAACAAAACCCTTGTATATATTAAGTGTATACTTATAGATTTTAATCTGCGTACTATCATTTATAAATTTCTTTAACTTAATTAAAGAAATTATAGGGATTTTACCAAAAAGACAATTAAATTATCAGAATTAAACAAGTTATGTTATGATATCTTTTTATTGATAAAATGCTTGGTTAATATATGATAAGATTAAGGTTAAAACCTTCAGATTGGAATGATTACATTGGTAAGGAGTTAGGAACATCAGACTGGTATGAAGTTACTCAAGAAGAGATTAGTGAATATGGAAGAATTGTAGGAGATGTGCAATGGATTCACACTGACCCGGAACGTGCAAAAAAAGAATCTCCATACGGAGTCACAGTTGCGCATGGGAACTGGGTTTTATCAATTGTTCATCCAAAATTACTAACTCAGCTCTATACACCAATCGAAACAAAAATGATTGTCAATTATGGTTGGGATAAAATTCGGTTTCCATCACCTACGCCCGTTGGTAAGCGAATTCGTTTAATAGCTAAAGTAGCTGATGTAAAAGAGGCTAGTGTTGGTGTGTATAATGTAAAAATGGATTATAAAGTATATGTAGAGGATGAAACTAAACCCTGTATGGCTGCGATTAAAGTTACACGCTACTACTCTTTTTAGTCAAACTAATGATGATGGAATTTTTTAAAAATTAAAAATTATTAAACTTATCTCTTATAATATCCATTCTCTTTCTATTTACTCCCATGTCACTGTATCCAAGTCTTGCCCGCGATCGAAAATGAATATCTTTTTCGCTATCATCAAAAAGAAACTCAACATCGTCGACAAATTTAAATAACGCTGTTCTGAACTCAACATGAATGTAGTTCTCTTTATCAGTTATAATTTTTGATCTTTTTAACGAACGCACAATTTGTATTATCTTATCTTTCGCTTCGGTTAGAGATCCTGAGTATTTTATGGGATCAATTTTATGTTTCTCGTTTGTAGCTTGAGTAGAAACACAATTTGGTGAATTTGGACAAGGGTAAAATTTACCATCAACAATTCCAATAGGTTTTTTCGATTTTTTAAAGATTCATTCACCTTTTCATTTTTTAGTTACTAAATGTTTATACGCTTAAAATTTCTTTTATGAGCTCGACGATTTTGTAATTATCAAAGACCGCAGTATTACCTGTTTTGTTAAATTTTAATATTTGATCGTGATAGTGCTCTTCAAATTGATTTAAAAAATATGCTAAGCGTTCCTTTAAACTTTGATTAGCGGGTTTGGATAAAAATAACGCTAATTTGATGTATTGTCCATATACCGCATGCACATAGAATCCTTTATAATTTATTTCGTTCATTGAAGCCGACCCTCCTATTTCGGATACAAATGAGTCCATTGCTGACAAAAATCCAGAAATCAATTCCTTTTCCATCGATACATTTTCACTTGAATATGAAAATATGTTTAAACCAGAATCTTTATCTATAATCATAAGATTCCTAAAGGTATCTTTAAACTCTGGCTTTATTTTTTTTGCATGATCTTCTAAAAGCAGTTTTTCCATAGGAAAGAGTTCAAACATGACGAAGTCTTTAGGATTGTAAGATTCGCTTTCTTTAAAACTATATTGGGAGATATTTGCTAACTGGGAAGGGGTTCTTATTGGCTCGCGTGATAATTTTTTTATAAACTCGTCTCTGATCGCGGTATCGTGTACTTTCGATTTTTTACCTTTTGTAATTCCAAGGATTTTTTGATGAATTGGGTCAATTACATATAACCACGCATTTAAATTTTCCATATCGCTTTTTAGCCTTTCTAAACCTATTTTACACACTCCTCGAGGAGTGGTTACAAATACAGTCCAGACCGCGAGTTTATTGGCTTCGTTAATCAGATAGAAAGTATTTTTATAGTTTTCTTCCGTCATTTCTGCTCCAGTTCTTACAAAAACAGCTTCAGTTCTTAAGAACGGTTTTTTCTTGATTAAGTACAAATCTAAAAAATTATCCTTGATATCCGATGTACTATATACAGAGATCCCATAATCAGCACAATAATCCGCAAATGCGTCAATTAATTCTTGTTTGGATATGAAATCAAATCTCTTTAAGTAATCGCCTATAATTTCGTCGGTGGTTATGAAGTCTCCTATATAGGTAATGGGTGTCTTAAATTGTTTTTTAAGTGTGGAGCTTTTTTGGTATTGATTATAAAAAAAAATGCTTATATGATCGAGGATTTCTAATTTTGACAAATTCTCTCCTTGTGGAAATGGAATATCATGTCTGCTCATAAAATCGTAAAGTTCTTTGAACCTACTTCTTACTACGAGGCAATTCAAGCATATAATCCCAAATTTACCCTCAATATCTTTCATTATTGTCTCTAAAATTTCGTTTGCTTCGTTTGAGTTTTGAGGAGTCATTATTGATATTATATACCTTGAGTTTTAAAATACTTTCATAATAAATTAAAAAAAGAAGCCTAATCATTCAGCCTCTGACTTAAAGATATTATATGCATCTTTCAATCTTAGTAGTGCTGTGATAAAAATTAATGTTGCAAAAATCCATAATATGAAGAACCGCCATGGAATTAAGAGTATTATGGCCAGTAAAAAGAAAAACGTCTCAGAACGCTCCATGAGTCCACTTTGATATACAATTACTTTTGAATCTTGATTTTGTTCTTCTCTTTTTATAATTCCTCCTACAATAAGGAACATGGAAATACATAATACAATAGCGCTTAATGTAAATAACCCTGGCCAAACTAAATTTGAGGGATCGGTTGCTACAATTGCTATTATTATGGATACTTCAACTAAACGATCGCAGAAAATATCTAATATCCCTCCGAAGATCGTAGGTCCCTCATATCGTGCTACAGACCCATCCAAAGTATCTATAAAAAAAGATATTATTGTAAAGATCAAGGACAATATGATGAAGGTTATCATTTGTTCCGTGTAAAAACTGCTTAGATAAATGAATGCCGAACTTACCAATCCTATAACCAACCCCACTATGGTTAGCTGATTAGCAGAGATTTTACTTACTATTATTTTCCTTACAACTTTCTCGTATCCTTCCTTAAATTTCGTTTTAGAAAGCCACTTATCAATCATATCCTATCCATCCAATTTCAGTATAATTTAAATTGGTATATCAAACTTTCTTAACTCTTCTCGTAAATCAGTCTTTGGTTGATTCCATATTATTTTCATACCAAGTTTTTTAGCCGGCTTTAAAAAAAATAAAACATCGTCAATAAACAAGCATTCTTCGGGAATAAGGCGATATTGATTAAGCAATCTCATATAAATCTCTTTTTCTGGTTTAATCGTCTTTTCGAATCCAGAAATAATTTGACCATCGAAAAACGAAAAAATATCGTAGTTATTTTCAATATAAGTAAATGTTTCCTTTATAAAATTAGATAAAATATATGTTTTATATCCTAAATTTCGTAGTTCTTTTAAAATTTTTATATTTTCTTCAATAGGGGTCAGCATTTCCATCCAATGATTAAAAAAAAGAGTAAGAAAATCTTTTTCTTTAGGATATTTAGAGATAAAATTATCTTTAGCATTTTCCAAAGAAATTGTGCCCCTATCTAAATCTAACCATACCGTGCTACGAAAGATTTTAGGAATAAATTGTTCTATGTATCCGATATCGCCTGTAAATCTTAATAGAAACTCACTTGGTTGGAACCTCAGCAAGACATTCCCTAAATCAAAAATAATGTTCTTTATCATATTACACTAGGTAATAAAATGAGAAGGAAAAAAAAGATTAGCCAAAAAAGAAAATTAAAATTCGTTTGGTAATTTTTTAAGTTCTGCGAGTGAAAAAACAGGTCCGTCAATGCAGACAAACTTACTTCCAATATTACAGCGCCCACACTTTCCGATTCCGCATTTCATTCGCATTTCTAAGGAATTAAGAATATTTTCGTCACTCCAACCGATTTTCACTAATTCGTCGACAGCTGTTCGTATCATAATAGGAGGACCACAGATAATTGCAACCGCGTTATCTGGAGAGGGCGCTACTTCTTTAACGATAGCAGCAACGAAACCTACTTTTCGAGTCCAGTCCTCTTCTTCGCGATCAATGGTTAGAACTATATTTATATCGTCTCGTTTTTCCCATTCTTCTAACACGTCACGATAGAGAACTTCGCCTGAATCTCTATTACCATAAATTACTGTTAATTCTCCATAATCTTTTCTGTGCCTTTCATCGAGGACATATAATATTAACGACCTTAAGGTCGAGAAGGCAAATCCCCCGCCAATTACTACGATGTTTTTGCCCTTTAACTCTTCCATGGGCCAACCATTTCCTAACGGACCTCTCACGCCAATCGTATCACCGATATCGCTGCCGTGAAACGCAGAGGTGACTGTTCCCATTTTTTTAATCGTGAATTTAATAGTTCCCTCTTCTGTTGGTGAAGAAGCTATACCTATCGGACACTCTCCCTTTCCTATGATGCTGATCTCGGCAAATTGCCCAGGAACATAATCGAAATTCTTATACTCTTCTTCTTTTTGAAATTCTAATTCAACGGTTTTTATGTCGTTAACCTTATTTTCAGATATCATTGATTTTACTTTTGTTAGCATTGGAACGTATGGATTAGGCATTGCTTTTCTCACCCTCCTCAATTTCTAGTATTTTATCGATTATTAATCGAAGCTCGTTATTAACGGGGCACGCGCTTATACATCTCCCGCACCCCACGCACCCTAAACAATCGTAGTTCGAAGGGTAATAGCTAAATTTGTGCATAATTCGGTTTCTGCACCGCTGTATTTTAGCTGGGCGGGGGTTGTGACCGCTCGTTTCTTGCGTGTAAAGGCAGGACTGGCAAGTGTCCCAAATCCTAATTCGTCTACCTCGATTATTATATTCGTCGTTTTCGTCGATTACGTCAAAACATGTACAGGTGGGGCAAAGAAACGTGCACGAACTACATCCGATGCAACTTTCGCTAATTTCCTCCCAAACAGGGTGTTCGAAGTTTTCGTCTAACACTTTTGTAACTAAATCGAAATTAAACTTAGTAGTAAACGAATCCTCCGCTTGTTTCGCTAATTTTTTGGATTTCTCTACATCCGCCTTTTTCGCATCCCCTAGCCAAGTTAGATTCTTAACGAGGTTTTCCCCTTTTTCGCTTATAGCTTCAACTAAATAATTATCCCCTAAATCGGAAAGAAATACATCTGTGCTCTCTTTTTGGAACGGATGGCCCCCTACAGAGGTACAGAAGCACGACTGCCTTGGATCATTACAACCTAAGCCGATAATTGTTGTGTTTTCTCGTTTTTTCAAAAATATTTCGTCTTGAAAGTCGCCAGATGCAAAAAAATCGTTTAATAGTTTAAAACTATACGCGTCGCAAGGGCGGACCCCAAAAATTAAGATTTTGTCCTCTAGATCTTTTCTTTCTTCAATTATGACGTCTTTCCCTTCGTACCTATACTCAAAAATCGTTTCTTTTTGGGGAAATAGTACGTCTTTCGGAGGAACCTTTGAATTAAGATAATCTAATTCTATTTCCTCTACTTTTGTAATTTTTTCAAAGGCAATATTACCTTTTACTTTAGTAGGAGCATAAAAATGGTATTCTTTTTTAAGATCGTCATAAAGCTTTCCAATATCGGTTTTTTTTAATAACTTTTCGTCCATACTTAAACACTCTCTTAATCTTCCTCTAGCATAAATTCTTGAGCGTCTTCCATCATAAAATCCACCATGGGAGGTAAAGTATCAGGATCTAGACCTGAAGTAAAATCAAAGCGCTCTTTTACTATTTTTTCTAATTTTCTGTTAATGAAGTTTAGATCGATTCCCATTGGGCAAACCAGCGAGCACGCCCCGCAAGCTACGCACCTACCTGCCATGTGCATAGCTCGTATTAAATGATAAACAACTATATCTGGTAAATCCGTTGTCTTCCCAAACCACACCGGTTTGTTTTGGTCAACAAAACAGAGATTACAATAACACATCGGACACGCCTCTCTACAAGCGTAGCATCTTGTGCAAACACTTAAAGCTTCTGTAATATATTCCCATTTTTCTTCGGGAGTTTTCGATTCAAACTCCGCTATATCGTCAAATTCGTCAACAATGCTCGTATACTCTTCACATTCGCCAACGCATAAATTTGGAAACTTGTTAACTAAAGGAGGTTTCCTAATTTTGCATCCTTTGCATAGTTCGTTCATATACTCGTCGAACGGAAACTCTTTTTCAAAATTTTTCCCCTTGACAATAACATTATTACCCGATACGGATACTTCAAGAATTTCTTTTTCTCCTATTTCCATCTCAATCCGTTGTCGGTTAACAACGCCGTTACACGGGATTCCAATAATCGTTATTTCGTCCAAGTTAATCTTATTCTCCGAGGCTAAGTGGATTAATGCCCTCCCAACGCAACCTTTAGAAACTACTCCTACTTTCAGGTTGCCTTTTTCGGGATCTACGAATCTTGGTACCCGAGGGACAAGATATTTGGCTAAATTTACGTAGCATAAATTGTTCCATATTAATTTATCTACGTCTTCTTCTTTATCTATAATAATCGGTTGTGAGAGCAAGGGTAAAGTTCCTTTTTTGTAACCAATAATAACGTCAACTTTTTTTTCTTTAAGTAAGCCCCTTGCGATATCTCTAAGGTTATTTTCTATCTCTTTATTTTCTGTTTCAAGTCCCACGATTATCACCATTTC
>JAGXOB010000007.1:0-45744 GCA_019894735.1 Promethearchaeota archaeon
GAAAACAAAACACCTGAAGTAACTTTAGATATTGTTTACTCATTCTTAAAAAAAAATAGATTTGCCATTGTTTCTAGGTATAAAGAAGATTTAATCTCTCTTATATCAAAAGAATTCGAAAATCACGAAGCTTATTCTATAGATATAAACAAACTTGCTAAAATACTAATCGTAAAGGAAAAAACCTATCAATTTGAAAGAAAAGGAGGAAAAGTAGGAATTATCACGGCTGGGAGTTCAGATATTCCCGTTGCTGAGGAAGCTAAAGTTATCGCTGAATCTATGGGCTGTCAGGTTCTTAAAAGCTACGATTTAGGAATAGCGGGAATTCATCGTCTTTTTACTCCACTTAGTGAAATGATTAAAAAAGGCATTCAAGTAATCATCGTATGTGCAGGTATGGAAGGGACATTACCTGGAGTAGTCGCCGCACTTGTGGACATTCCAGTAATTGGAGTCCCTATCTCTAGTGGTTACGGTTTAGGGGAAAAAGGTATTGGTGCTTTAACAACAATGTTACAATCTTGTTCTCCGGGGTTGTTAGTTGTTAATATAGATAATGGTTTTGGAGCAGGAGCTTCTGCTGCGTTAATTGCAAATAAAATAGCTAAGTAACTTCTTTTTTTTAACATTGAATTTTCTGCTTTCATTTTATCTTACAGTTTTATATTCAAGTGTTATTAGATGTATATATAGTTAATCAAGGGAAAGTAATTTATATAAGTAAAACCAAGATTTTGCATAATTAAAAATAAATTTTATATTAAAAAATTAAGTGTATGTTATGGCACCTACACCTGCTTCTCTAGAAGCTTTATCGAATTTGAGACAATTAAATCCTGTTACAGGATGGTATGTGGTAACTCTTTTAGTTATAGTTTTATATATCTACGGTGTTGAGATCAAAAAAGCAAGAGAGACTAACAATTGGAGCACAGTCTTCGCGGGTTTAACCTTATTAGGGTTGGATCTTATTAATGAGGTATGGAACGGATTAGTTTTTGCCTTTACTAACTATTCGGCGTTTTGGACTACCCCGGGAACAAGTGCTTATATAATTCTAATTGGATGGAACATAGAAATTGCCTTTATGTTTTCTATAGCTGGAATAGTTTTTACCAAATTCCTTCCCGAAGATAAGAACAAAAAAATGTTTGGATTACCTAATAGATGGGCAATGGCAATCGGCTTTACAATATTTTCCGTCTTTGTAGAGATTCTACTGAACATAGGCAATTATTTAATATGGGAGTATGTGTTTTGGAACTGGTACAATCCAATATTGATATTCCTCATAGGATACTTTCACTTCTTTGTGGGCTCCTTTTATGTGTACGACCTTCCCGAAAGAAAAGATAAAATTAAAGTCGTAATCATAATTTACGCCATTGGAATTGGCCTTCTTTGCATTTTTGGACCCTTACTTATGCCACTAGGTATATTTTAATTTATAAAAAACTTTTTTATTTTTTTATTTTTTTTATTTATAACGACGAAATTCTTAGGATTGAATGAATTTCTTATTTAGTTAAACATCTATTTAAATTATTCTACGCTAAGTTTAAAATCAGAGAAATCCATTAATTAACCCAAATAGAGATTATTAAAAACTAAGGCATTTTTTAATATTATTACACCTTTTTCTTCGTATGTAAAAGTATAAATAGATAGATCAATATAATTATTATTGAAATTACTAATTCTTTAAAATCTAAAAAAAAAAAATAATGTAGTTGAGACCAATGGTCGCAACAGTCGAAAATTTTAAGAAGTCAAAAGAATTTTTTAAAAATGGCGATGTTCTAAACGCTTTAGAGAGTTTCGATAAAGTTCTGGAGCATTTTGAACAAGCAAAAGAACTTAATAAAACGGAAATGCTCCAATTCTTAGATAATATTTTGCAACACTGCAGAGATAATGATTTACCAAACGAAGAAGCTACAGTTTTAAGAACTTTAGGAAGATTACACTCAAAACTTAGGAATCATGTGGAGGGATTGAAATATTCCTACCAAGCATTAAAAATCCAAAAGAAGATCGGAAAAAAGTTAGATATTGCTGAAAGTTTAGTGTTTTTAGCTGAGGATCTTGAGATTTCTGGCAATTATGACGAGTGCATTCAAACTTTTACTGAAGCTGCCGAAATGCTTCATGAATTGGGGAAACTAAGCAAAGAAAAAGAAGTAATTAAAGAAATTAACAGATTAAAAGCTTTTTCTAAAGAAATTGTAGAAGACGAATACATTATGAGTAAATTTCATGTTGATAACTATTAAAACTAGCCGATTATAGCCATTTAATTAAAAAAAAATCTTTTTTTTCTCTTTTTTTACAGTCTATTAATTCATTTATCGTTTCCAAAGTGTTTTTCAACTTCCGATTGGCAAAAAATTGAGATCTCTTTAATTGTCAAATTCGTTTGTTTACTAATTCTTCTAAGATCTTCAAATTCAGGCTTTACGTTGATTATTTTAATGGAATCACGCATCGGTATGTAAGAGATTTTGAGGGTTAGCTCGTATTTTTCGTTGTTGATCTCAATAACGCACTTCTCAAATTTTCGGTCAATACATACTCGCTTAGATGTATAATATCTAACTCCTAGAGTTCCTAATTCAAGTATAGTTTTATACATTAAATCGAAACTATGTTTTGGATCGCATAAAATTTTAATAATATGACTTGGTCGATTTTTTTTAGTTATACTCGGTATAATTTGAACATCAAGAATTTGTTCGTTCTCTAATGTCTGAATGAAATTCCCTAATATTTCTCCAGAAACATCATCAACAGCCGTTTCTAAGACGGTTACTTCTTCAACATAATCTCTCAACGGGTGTTGGGTTTGATTATTAACCGGTTCTTCTAATTCGCCATAGATTATTCTTAAAATGTTCGAGAAATCCTTAAATTCTTTTTCCCCTGTGCTACTAGACGCGCTTAATATTTTCATTTGGTGTGGAAATTTTGAAAACTTAGGACTTAAATTTACCAAAAGTGCCGCACCAGTAGGAGTTACTAATTCGTTTTCGATAGGGCCTCCTTTGACAACTAACTTTGACCGTTCAAAAATCTTTACAGTAGCTGGAGCAGGTACGGGTAAAATTCCATGCGCAGTTTCTATTTTCCCTCCTCCTAAAGGTATCTCACTACAATAATATGTAAAACCACCAGAAAAACCCCCTAAATTATCTAGTGCTTTCGTCACTCCTAAAATATCAATCAAAGTGTCAACAGAGCTTAATTCGTGTAGATGAATATTTTCAATTATATCCCCATGAACTTCCGCTTCTGCTTTGAATAGCGTATTTAAAACATTTCTCGCAAATTCTTTTGCTGATTTGGAGTATTGTTTATCTTCTAGGTATTGTTCCAATGCTTTAGTAAGTTTATCCGGAGTTCTATGGTTTGTGGACTCTTTTATCAATAATTTAAGACGATAAACTTCCACACCCCTTCTTTTAACCTTTACTAAATTAAGATCTAGATCAAACACATCTGTTAAATAATCTTTTATATCTTTTAAATCTGAAATTATCTTGTCTGGATCGCTATTTAAACTCAATAATGATGCCAAAAACATGTCTCCAGAGATCCCTGAGTTTGTTGCGTCAATATATAAAGATTTCATATCAATTTTTCTCACATATATAGAAATAGGTAAATTTATACCTAATATTATAAATAAATTAACAATACTAAAAATAATAAATCGTAATTATTTTATAATACATTGTAAGCAATTTCAATTTAATAGTTATAAATTTAAGAATAAATTTTTACTAAATAACTATGAGTGAACTTCAAACATTAAAATGCTATTTAAATCAGTTACCCGCAACCATTCTTAAGCTCTTAGGGATTGAACCTCCCTCTGGAACCATTCCAGAACCAGTGCAATCGATTGTAGATGCGTATCAGGGTATTGAAAGAATTTCTGTAAATGCTATTGATAATTTTGGTTTATTCGAGCTTACATATCATAAACCTCAATTCATGATCACTAATTCTCAAGCAATGCTACTCCTCTCGACTAAGAATCCTTATACATTAGGAGTTTTACACCAGATTATGTATGGTGGATTTGATTTTGACCCTAATGGTTTTCATTTATTAAAATATCTGAATGAGCATGGGAAGAAATCTTGTTTCGTAGGGAGAAAAAAAGATTTAGAAAGATACGATGGAGGAACTCATTCAGTCCCAAAAGAGACTGATATGGCTACATGGGTGGAATCTGCGAAGGTTATTAACAAATTTGATTTTTCTTGGATGCATTATTTAGATTTTGAAAATTTACACAAACAACAACAGGCACTTAAACAGAGAACACCTGAAGACTTAATTGATAAATTAATACTTCGTACAGATAAGTGGATTTTAGGAAACTACAAACAACTTCGAGATAATTCTTTGATGATAATATTAGGAGACCACGGAAGAGTGAAGTTAAATTTAGAATACTCTGGTAAGATAGCCCAGTGGAGGGAAGCGAGCGTACCAATCGCTATCTTAATTAAAAAATAATTTTTTATAATTTTTTTCAAGAAACTAAAGATGTTTAAAATGGAGGAATATAAACGCTTTACAGTTTCACTTCCTAAAGATTTATACGATAAGTTTGAGGCATTTAGGAATAAAATGGGTATTTCAAGATCAGATAGCATAAGAAAAGCGATGCATTCATTAATGGTTAGCGAAGAAAACATCTCCTTTTCTTCAGGGAATGTTGTAGGATGCATTCCTATTATTATGTTGCATGAACATTTTTCCGGAAGCCAAGAAAAAGAGAAATCTCATGAACACTCATATGGGATAAATCACGACGATGGGCATCACGATCACGAATACAATCCTGGACCTGTGTATGCTTCAGTTCAACAAACAGACGAAATTCGAAAAAACGATATCCAACACCACTTTTATGATGTGATAACATCAACTTTGCATGTACATCTAGAATTTGAAAAATGCTTAGAAATTATTGCAGTTTCTGGACCATATGATCGAGTCAAAAAACTTAAAGATGATTTACAAAAGTTAAAAAGCATAATATCTATTGATTTTTTCATCATTGATAAAGATCTTACGCCAAAATCTAATGAGTAAATCTAAAAACTAAATCCTAATTTAAAAGGAAGAGAAAAGAATAAAAAATTTCTTTCAACGATGTAAAGAATAAGGATAAGGCGATTTATGAAGAATTTTTTATTCTATAAGTCGTGTGTTAGATATATTGAACTAGTTCTAGATTAAAAAGCAATATACAGTGAGAAATTATTAATTTTCTTAAAGTAAAAAAAAAATAAGTTAATAAATTAATAAAATAAACCTTTATTTCAGTTGAGTAACATCTTATTGTTTAGAGGTTTACTCTATAAATCTTTTTCTTGGACAGTCTTCCGTCCATTTGCTTTAGCACGACCAATTGCTTTATCGAGAATCCCAACAATTGCGCTATTAAGCGCAGGTCCATCGATTACATCACCACTGGTGTTACAATCCTTTGATTTGATGTAGTCTCGAACCTTGGATTTTACGAATAAAACATCTGCTGTCGTTGCTGCTTTTTTAGCCATTTTTTATTCCTCCTTTTATTCTTTAAATAAGTTTTAAAAATATAGTTGTGTTTAAAGTATATTACCAATAGGTTCTATTTAAATCTAGTTGAAAAAACATCATAGAAGGTTAATATTATGGGTCTACTCACTATCTAAAAAAGGATAGTTAACTTCCAAATTATTGAAGATCAAATGGCAATCTTAAGAGTTTGGGTACAATGGGGCTTACCTAAGAATTTCAGATATATTATGTAAGAACAACGACCTAATTTGAGTTTTATAAGATTTTTAAACCCTCTAAACTCAAGTAATAATTTTCTGATTTTAAATTGTATAATTTCAAGAATTTAGGAATTTTATAGAATAAAAAATGAAAATTTTAACAGTAAGGAACTACAAATCATTATTGAAAAAATAATTAAATATCATTGATATGAGCGCAAATAAGGAAATATTAGCAAGAGCACCTGTGAGAATTTGTGATATTGGAGGGTGGACTGATACTTGGTATTATCCAGAAGGTGCTATTTTTAATTTTTGCATTGATCTCTATAGTTATATAAGAATTATTAAGAATGGAAAGAATATAATCCGGATTATTGCTGAAAATCTAGGAAAGACAGTTGAAATTGTTAATTTTGAAGAAATTAAATACAATGGTAAGCTGGATTTATTAAAAGCAGCAGTTAAAAGATTGGAGATTGAAGGTGGTTTAGATATTTATGTGAGAGCAGACGCACCTCCTGGTTGCGGAACAGGTACGAGCGCAAGTATAGCTGTTTCTCTAATTTCTGCATTGGCAAATTATAAGGGATTACACTTAAGTAGAAACGAAATCGCTATATTGGCCCATAAACTTGAAATTGAGGAGTTAGGATTGGAAAGTGGAGTACAAGATCAGTACGCAGCGTCGTTTGGTGGAATCAATTTCATGGAAATTAATTACCCAAAAGTAAAAATGCTTAAAATCACTATTGATGAAAAAAGAATTTTCGAATTAGAGAGTCAATTTATCTTAGTATATCTAAGTTCAAGAAGTTCAAGTGAAATGCATAACGCTGTTATAAAAAATTATAAGAAGGGAGATGTTAATACTCTAAATTCGTTTGATATCATGAAAGAATGCGCTTATGATATGAAAAATGCCATAAACTCAGATTTAGTAAATATAGGGAAAATCATGAATAGAAACTGGGAAGCACAAAAAAAATTACATCACTTAATGGTTAACCCCGCTATAAAGAAAGTAGAAGAAATATCAATCAGTAATGGTGCTATAGGATTCAAATGTAACGGCGCTGGAGGGGGAGGCACAGCAATAATTCTAGCTGGAAGGGGCCACGAACTTAAAATTAGAAAGGAATTGGTTGAGAAGGGATACAGTATCATACCGTTTAAATTATGCTTTAAGGGAGTTTCAAGTTTTACATTTTAAGGAATTTAAAATAAGGTAAACGCTAATTAGAAAAGATTGAAAAGTTTGAGCTTTTTATAGTTTGAATTAAACAAAATAATATGGGAATTCCCGATCGTTCCGCATTGGTCTCGAAGATTAAAAGAGTACCTGAGAAATTGAACATTCACAATCTATTCATTTTTAATAAATCCGGAATATGTATTTATGGATTAAATCTTACAAATCTTTACCCAATTGAACAAGAACAACTCATATCATCCTATTTCACAGCGTTGATGTCTTTTACTAAGGAACTCATTGGAGACAAAATAAAAACTGTAGAAATGGGCGGTGGAATTAAATTAGTAGTATTTGAAAAAAAATCATTATATTATAGCCTTCTTTGTAGTACAATTGAAAATTTGGAGCTTTTGGAAGCAATAATCTCAAAAATTAACTTAAAATTCCTCGAATATGCCAATAAAAACAAAATAAGAACGGATTTAGAGTATGTTTATGACGAGCAACTTAATTATCTCATAGAAGATATTATTAGAGAGCCTTTTTCAAGCGAATTTGATTTAAAAAAAGAAGCCGTAATTACTGGATTTCTAAACGATTTCCAACGCTCTGCCGATCTTAGTGGTGCTATTCTTCTAACAAATCGGGGTAAAGTAATCTTTTCTTCTTTTAACGATACAAGTTTAAAACGATTTTTAACGGAGGTTGATTTTAGAGTAAAAATTTCCAATAATTCAATTCTAAAGCTATTTTACACTTCCAAAAATAATGAATTAATTTTCTCTGAAAATATACGGGATACATACATTCTTATATTAATCTTTGATACAAAAATTAAGTTTGGAATGGCTGAGTTTTATCTACAGAAAGCAGTTAAGAAAATAATGGATGTACTCAACAAATAATCACAATTAAAAATTATTTATTCCTCAATTTTATGATTTGAAATCAATTTTGGATTTAATTTTTTCATTATATAAATTATAAAAAGTAGCTTAAAATGTTTTTTTTCATAATTTTAAACTATAACCAAATATGTGAAATTTGTTATGACAAAATCAGAAGATGGATTAAAATCAGCTTTTGCTGGTGAATCTCAAGCTAATAGAAAGTATTTAGCTTTTGCAAAAAAAGCAGAACAAGAGGGTCTTCCTGGCGTGGCACAATTATTCAAAGCAGCTGCTGCTGCCGAAACAGTGCATGCACACAATCATTTACGCGTCTTAGGAGGAATTAAAACAACTAAGGAAAATCTTGAAGAAGCTATTGAAGGTGAATTTTACGAATTCACTACTATGTATCCTGAATTTATTGAGAATGCCAAATCAGAAGGTAACAAAAACGCAGAGAGAACTTTTAACTACGCTAATGATGTGGAAAAAGTACACCACGAACTTTACAAGAAAGCTTTAGAATTAGTTGAAAACGGTAAAGATTTAGAAGCACAACCTATGTATGTGTGTTCGGTATGTGGATACACGCACGAAGGAGAACCTCCAGAAACATGTCCCGTTTGTAAATCTCCAAAAAAAGTATTTAATAAAATTGATTAAGTTTAAATCAACTTTTTTTTCTTTTTACTCTAAATATTCCATGGTATATAGCCATCTTGGATTTTATTGAAGTAATTATTAATCGAGATATCGAGTTCTTTTTCAGCTCTTCTTAACGCGCCCATATTAGCACCATTATAATAATATGCTAATAATATTTTAGCGATGCTTCGATCCCCTAAGGAAAATAGAGTTTGCAATCTTGCGTTATTTATGATCTTTTTTGGATCTTTAAATTTTACTTTAATTGAGGAAATCTTATCTAACTCTTGTTTTAAAAATGCAAATTTCTTTCTGAAGTTAGGAAGGTTTTCTGATAAATAAAAATGACAATGACTCTCATAAGGAGTATTAAGCTTAGGGATAAATGGATTTATATTAATTTTTAGTTCATTCTTCTTAAATCCAATTTTTTCTACTAAATGAAATAAATTTATTATTTCTTCTATGTCTTCGTCAGTTTCACGCGGCAAACCTATTAAAAAGTAAAACTTCACATTTTTTATTTTTGAATCTTTAATCAAGTTCAAGACTTCTATGATCTTATCATTGGTAATTTTTTTTCCTAAATCAAATCTCAACGATTCTGTTCCAGTTTCTGGAGCTATCGTTAATGTCTTCACGCCACTTCTTTCAAGAAGTTGAATAATTTTAGGAGTGATATGTTCAATCCTTACGGAAGGGATACTAAATATTTTACCTGCGTTAAGAATAAATTCACAGATTTCATAAATTTTTGGATGCGAAGTTACGCAAGATCCAATAAGGCTAATTTTTTCGAAATCTGAATATTCCAAACCAACTTCAATTGCTTTAATTATCTCGTTGTAGCTTTTATTACGAAAAGGATAATTATGAAAAGAAGAGATACAAAATTTACATTGAAAAGGACAGCCTCTATTAACTTCAACAAAATAATTTTCTTCAAAGATTTTTTTATCAATCCCGCCTTTAGAAAGTAATTGATACGCGGGTGTAGGTGATTTATCCAAATCTTTTAAAATTGCACGTTTTGTTTCATTATTAAGAATTGGTAAATATATTCCTTCAATATTCCTTATTCTATCAAGAAATGTTTCATAACTGATATTTTTGGATTTATATTCTAAATAAACACTTAAGAAGCTATTTAAATTCGGTTCAGCGTCTCCAATAAAAAAAAGATCAAATATATTACTTAACGGTAAAGGATTAGAAGTAATAGCCGGTCCACCACCAATTATTAGGGGGTACTCCTTTGAGGCGTGAGAAAATTCTCTATGTCGTTTTTCGGATTCTAAGGGAATTTCTGCTTTCTCTAAAATCCAAAGAATATTCTTAAAATTATTTTCGTAGTGAGCAGAGAACCCTAGAATGTCAAAATCTTTAGGTAAAACTTTATTTTCAATACTTCGAAGTCGTTGGATGGGAGTAAAATCTTTGGATGCGGGAAACTGTATATTTTCAGGAAGGAAAATACGCTCACATACACAATTTTCGTTTGAATTAATCATATGGTAAAGTAGTCTTATTGAGTAAGAAGACATTCCCAATCTATAGTTATTTGGATATACAAGACCAAAAGATAGATCGATGTCCCTCCAATCTTTGATAATCGAACTTTCTCTAAACATAAAAAAAACCATAAATTATTGGATTTTTAAGATTGTGTAAACTAGATTCCTATTCTTCTCTCAATTTTTTAATTTCTTCAACTATTAATGGTAAAATTGTTCCGGTTTTATGACGAATTACAACCGTAGCTTTATCGTCTAAATCAGTGGGTTGGTCGTTTACAATAATTAAATCCCCCTTTTCTCTTAGCGTATATAGTGGTAAATCACATACCGGAGCAACCGATAGAGAAGAACCAGCAATTAACATAACATCAGCTTTCTGAGCTAATGCTTGAGATTGATAATTCTCAAACCGAGGTAACCCTTCTCCAAACAATACGACTGAGGGTTTAAGAGGAGCAGCACAGTAATCACAAGAGGGGCCATTCTTTTTTTCTTTCTTCAATTTTCGAATAACCTGTTCTTTTGTATAAGAAGCTTTGCAACCTAAACAACTAAATCTATTGACGCTACCGTGTACTTCGTAAACAATTATAGAACCTGCTTTTTGATGAAGTTCATCAATATTTTGAGTTATCACTGCTTTAATTAAGTCCATTTTCTCTAACTCTGCTAGAGCATAATGTCCGGGATTTGGTTTTGCTTTGAATATGTTGGGGGCAATTTTCTGAGCCATTTCCCAGAATTTAGCGGGATTTTTTAAAAAAGATTCGATGTTGCCATAAATTTCTGGCTTGTATTTTTCCCAAAGACCTCCTTCGCTTCGAAAATCAGGTATTCCAGATTCCGTAGAGATTCCTGCACCCGTCAAGGCAATTGCTTCTTTTGAATTTAAAAGTAGTTCTGCCGCGGTCTGGATTTGTTTCTTCTCAATTAGTTTTAAGATTTTCATTTAATTTGATTGAAAATTGCATTGTAAGTATAGATTTTAACTAAGTATCTGTTAGTTTTCAGCTATTTTTATTATATTTATTGAAATTATTAAAAGTTAATTGTTATATAGGTACAGAAAAATCAAAAATTCCTAAAATTAAAATAATTCTTAGATATCTATTATTTAAATTAGAACTATTCGAAAATGATTAATATTTTTATAAATATGAAATATTAAAGGAATAGTCTTATTATCTAACTATTATATTTCGTCGCGATTTTTTCTATGATAACTGGTTTCGCAATCATTTTGGATGATGAAGTTCTCTATGTTTCTAATTCTAATAAATATCCTTCGTTTGAAATCGTGCTTTTTGTGGAAAAACTAACTAGTAGTCTTAATCCAAAAAATAATTGGCGATTAACTGATATTTTTTTTGAAGGCGAAACTAGTAAGGAACGAATGCTAATAAAACATATTGTTACAGAAACCAATCAGAACCTATTCTATTGCATTACTGGCGACTTTCCATCCAACTCCAAAGAAGTGTCTAAATTGATGGATGAGTATATCGAAAAAGTTAATGCAAATTATGAAACCGCAGAAAAAATTAAAAAAGTGTCAAATCATTCAGAGTTCTCAAAAGTTATCAAACTAATTACTGGATATTTATGGGACAAATATCGAGAACCCATAGAAGACGAAATTATTGATGTAAAATGTTCTGATATGGAAAATAAGATAATTTATTGCGGGATTTCTGCTCAAGGATTGCCAATTATTTCTCAATTGTATGATAAAACACTCTTAAATAATTTTCATAGGGAGATTACTGATGAGAATGTCGATTTGTTCACTTCGAGTATATCTGCTAAACTGGCGACGATCATAATGAATACTCAAATCCGAGCTAAAACGAACATAAAAGAAATTCATTTTAACGATCTAGGGGACCAGGGGTGCAAAAAAATAATTCTTTGCAGCCCAGTCAATGAATATTCTTTAGATTTCATCGCTTCAGGAGACCTCATTAAAATTAAGGATATATTTAAACAATTGGAAGAGAAAATCTCTCAGGAACAAATCTTAAGAAAGGAGTTTGTCGGAGATTTAAAACCCTTTAGATATTTAAAAACTGAACTTAATGAGTTTTTGAACAATAATTTCTAAATAAAATGCTTTCTTCACTTACTTATGAAAGCTGTTATTATAGCAGCAGGAAAGGGTAAACGACTCCGTCCGATCACATCTACGATCCCAAAACCAATGATACCAATTGGAGGTAAACCGTTCTTAGAGCATTCTATTTTAAGCCTAAAAGAAGTTGGGATAACAGAAATCCTAGTAATCGTTGGTTATAGAGAAAAGATGATTAAAAATTATTTCGGTGATGGTAGCAACAAATTTAATGTGAAAATAGATTACATTTCTCAGGTAGAACACTTAGGTACAGCTCACGCTGTAGGTTTTGCTAAGGATTTCGTAGGAGAAGATCACTTCTTATTAATGTATGGAGATTTACTTGCTGATCCAAAGGTATTTGAAGACATAATTAGAATTTACGAAAAAGACCAAAACGAAGGCGTAATTTCATTGTTTGAAGTTAACCAGCCACAAGAATACGGTATAATTTCATTAGATTCTAATGGTTATGTAGAGAAAATTACTGAAAAACCTTCCTCAGATTTAAATTTAGGAAATCTAGCGAATGCGGGAATATTCGTGTTTAATCCTCAGATATTTGAAGCTATAACAAAAACAAGACTATCCATAAGGAAAGAATACGAATTCACTGACTCTATGGGGATTCTAATTAATGAATTAGAAGGGAGAATTAAAGGTTATGTTATAGAAGATCTTTTTTGGAGCGATATAGGATTACCTTGGCATCTTTTAGATGCGAATAAATTTCTTTTGAAGAATATTAAACACGAAGTTAAGGGGAAAATCGAAGAAAATGTAAAAATTGTTGGAAATGTTATCATAGGAAAGAACTCATTAATCAGATCTGGATCTTACATTATTGGACCTTGTTATATTGGAGAAAATTCTTTAGTTGGACCGAATGCTTTTATACGCCCTTTTACATCTATAGGCAATGATTGTCATATTGGCATGTCTGAGATCAAAAACTCGTTGATATTTTCAAATACCGCTATACCTCATTTTAATTATATTGGAGATTCTATTATTTGCGAAAATGTTAATCTCGGAGCTGGTACTAAAATATCTAATTTGAGGTTCGATAACGGCAATATAAAAATGAACATTAATGAAAAATTAATTGATTCAGGTAGACGGAAATTTGGGGCAATTATAGGTCCATTTGTACAGACAGGAATAAATTCAAGCGTAATGTGTGGTAAAAAAATAGGGGAAGGGTCTATTATTGGAGCGCACACAATGGTAAATGAAGATATTCCTGCTAATACTTTATATTATTATGGTAAGAATGGAATAACGAATAAAAGTAGAAGTAGTTAATTAACAATTACAGGAATTGTTTATTCGGAAGCTTTTTCTGTTGAAGTTTCTTTCATAGGTTTAGCTTCCTTTTCTACGGTTTTAGGTGCAGTTTTTTTATTAGTTCTAGTAAGTTTTTTAACATTTATTCTCTCAGTTCTTTTTATATCGCTTTTTCTAGATCGTTTAACTTCTACTTCAACAACTTCAAAGTCTTCTTCTTGTGTAATATAAACCGTATCTTCTCCACCTTCAGGGGCACTGACCAATTTGCATTTTATAACTGAGCAATTTGATAAAGGATATATCGTTTTAGCGATTCTTAGAATCTGGTTAGAAAATTCAGAGTAAATCATTCCAGTAATAAATTTTTCGTGATTGAGAGTTTTCGCAAATTCTTTCAAAATCTCTCTCATAATTTTTCTAATGATGATCTGTTGTGAACTGCGAGCTCTTTTTATTGTGGTACAAATTACTGTTAGTCGGTAAACGAAAGCGTCCTTGGTTTTTAGATTGATTATTGTTTGGATTTTGGAACTGCCTCTTCCTATTAAGGATCTGACATAATCATTAGTATACATATGACCTAAGAACACAGATTGTGCTTGTTTTGATTCGTGATTTACTTGAATCACTTTGAATTTCAACTTTAAACTTATGTCTTCGTATTTATTTGAAAAATCGTACAATAAAGCTTCTATAGTTCTCCCAATAATATTACCTTCCATTCCAATAATTTCTCCTATCGGTTTGAAGTTGAAACTTTTTGGAGCAATGATAGTGTACCAATCTTTATCTTTAAATGAGACTCTCCTTAACTTCGGACCTTTTTTCCTTCCTTTTTGACTCATAACTAAATTTTACCTCATTACGATTGTTCGTATTTTTTCTGGATCGTATTTAAAATCAGGTTCCAGCACTTTTTTACTTTTATAATATTTTATTAGCCTGTAAATCTTACTTTCTGTGCGTTGTAACCCTTTTTTCGAATCTAGGTCCTTATGATTTGATTCTAGGTGTTTTCTTAGGGTAAGTGCTTTTTTCACTAAATTTGTTAAATCCTCAGGAAGAGGAGTTTCAATCTCATTTTCTTTTAAAATTTGATAAATAGTTTTACCGGTAACTACTTTTACTAACGGAATACCATAGGAATCCCTTAGCATCACACCAATTAACGACTGAGAAAAACCTTTTCTCGCTAGTTTAACCACTTCGTTTTCTACTTCTTCAGAAGAAAGTTCCACCCACACTGGTTTTTCCCGTCTTGATGGACGAGTGCTTCCAGATTTCCCTTTCTTTCTTGAGTGCATTCGAGCCATTTTTTGCGTCTCAGTTTATGAAATAATTAATAAATGTAATTTTATAGATGAATATTACAAAGAATCATATAAATTAAAATTTTTGAATTTAACAATTAAACCCTTATTAACTTAAATAAATCATAGGAAATTATTGTAATTATGGAAAAAGAAAAAGAGACGATTTATTTCATTACCGGTAATAATAGTAAATTTAATGAAATTCATAGTTTGTTCCAAAAAGAAGATTTACACTGCAGATTAGAGCAAAACACGATTAAAACTACCGAAATTCAAGCGACTAGCATTAAAGAAGTAGCTGTATTTAAGTTAAATAGCGTAAGAGAAAAGATGACTAACTCTTATTTTATTGAAGATGCAGGTTTTTTTGTAGACATACCTCTTAATGGTTTTCCTGGAGTATATTCAAAATACGTACTAAATACTATAGGTAATAAGGGTATTTTAGATCTTATTAGAGAATATAGCAACAGTAAAGCTCATTTTGAAGCTGTCATTGCTCTCTACTTCCACCCTACTAACGAAATCATGATTTTTGAGGGCGTTGTAGAGGGGAGAATAGCAGAAAACGTTAGAGGAAGAGGAGGTTTTGGATTTGATCCTATTTTCATTCCTAAAGAATTCCCAAATAGAACCTTTGCTGAATTAACTATCGAAGAAAAAAATTCGGTCTCGCACAGGGGAAAAGCTTGGAGAGGATTGGTTAAGTTCCTAAAAGAGGTCCACTAACAATTCTCAAAATGTTTGACGGAATATATCCATTACAGATTGCCTACTTAATTTTATTAAGATCACATATATCCCGAGAATTCCAAAGAAGATTGAAAGGGAAAAGACTCTGAATAGAACATCAACAGGTATTGAAAATATAACCGGCATTTCAGTTATCATAGCAAGATTTGTCTCCATCAAATAGGCACAAAATGTACCTATTAATGTCCCCATCGTCCCGCTACTTAATGTTATAACCAGGCTCTCAATTAAAAACATATTTCTCACATTTTTGGTTTTCATGCCCATTGACCTTAAAATACCTATTTCAAATTTTCTCTCTAACATTACTGCGTACATTGTACTGACTAAACCAAATATAGCAATTATTATCGCAAACCATAGAATTACTTCCATTAACGCGCTTTGCCTATCAAATGTTTCTTGCATAAACTTAACTTTTGTTATAGCATCGTCAAGAAAAAATTCTTTATCTCCCACTAGTTCTTGTATTTCCTCTTTAGTACTTTCAATGGTTTGTTCAGAATCGTCTATAAGCTTAATAAAGGTTTTGTCTACAACCATATTGGAGCTCCAAGGATCTTCAATGTCCATTAAACGAATATAATTATCTATAGAGACGATAATTCCCCCTCCCGCCGCGGTAGCTTCGGATGTTCTAAAATTGAAATATCCCGGCATCCCACCAGAAATTCCTACAACGCGGAATTCCATAGGATTTCCCAGATCTTCAGGATTTGCAGGATCATAGAACGTAAGTCGAATAGATTCTCCAACATCGTTTACTCCGAAGACTGTTGCTAGGGATTTCGCAATTATACAGGTGTTATTTTCTTGAAATAATCGGGTGAACGAATAATTAAAACCACTTTGAGGGCTACTCCATATCATTAAATCTTTGTCAATTAAATTGTAATAATCTTTTTCAATACTGATGAATCCGATTTCGACTTCATCTATCGCAGAAAGATCACCAGCTGTTACTCTGTATTTTTCTTGCGCTTGTTCGGTGTAAAATTCAAAAATATTTAAAAAAGCTTCATTAATTGAATCTTCGTCAAAACCTCCTGCACCTTCGCTAAAATCAAAAAGAACTGATAGAAGGGAAGTAATATCAAATGTGTTGTATAACGATAAAGTTGCTTGTTCTATTCCCGGAATGGATGAAATTTCTTGGAATAAATCGTATGTAATTGCATTGAGTTCAGGATTTAATCCTTGATTTATTAAGACCAAATCGGAACCGTATTGAAACCTTAGGTTAGTGGACATATTTTTAGATTCCATTTCAGAAACGCTTGTGATGAAAAAAATAAAAGAAAAACTAATTGCAAACATCACGATCGTGCTAGTATTGCGCCTTCTATTCCTTTTTAGTGATATTTTTATAATATGGGCATATTTCTTAATTAAGGGCGAAATAGCAGCTACCAGTAAGCTTTGAATTATAGGGATAATACCTACTGAAGCAAACACCATTCCAATCAAAATAGCAGCTATAAGTCCAATAAACAAACCTGCAATCATCATTAAATCTCCCGAAACAAATATGCTTGGTAGTAGAATAAAAACTAGCATCCCTATTGTAGCAAGAGAGCTCCCAATTAAAAAATTTCTTACATTCATGCTTCCCTCTTTTTTTATCTCCCAACCTTCCTCTTTTTTATGAAAAGGTGTAATTGATTTAATTATATCAAGCTTGGCTGTTTTGAGAGCGGGAAATAATGATATTACTAAAGATACAACTGATCCTATTGAAAAAGCTAAAATGACCGTAAGTGGTTGTATTACATATTCCATATCTTGAATTGGAAAATCTGTCAATATGAATAATGTATTCACGATTGATGGTGTTCCAATGAGTCCTACAATAACACCTATAGTTGAACCTACTATGCCGATGAAAGCACCTTCAAAAATCACCATCTTAACAGGAAACATTTTCTTTCCTCCTACAACCCTTAAAATACCATATTCTCTTATTCTTTCTTCTGTAGATGTGGAAAGAATAGAATTTATTAATATACCCGTAATAAGCATCGATATTATGGTAATAAACCAAAAAATAATCGTCATACTAATAAGCATAAACTGTTGGGCAGTAATTTCTTCTAATTTTACCATTGAAACGGTGTACTCGTTTGGATCTAATCTTTGCTGAATACGAGTACCAACTTCTCGTATTTTCCTTTTAGTAAGATCAATGTCACTTACAACATATATCGATTGAGGGTTCTCTAATGTACCCATAATTAAGTTTATTTCTCCTTCTTTATTTAAAAACGATTGAGCTTGCTGTAAATTAAGAATAATAAGTGCATTTTCTATATCTGTAAATTTCAGGTCTTGCTGACAAATCTCAACTACCTCAACGTCTAAATCGTGATTTTGATAATTTAAATGTATTAAATCTCCTAAAGAGACATTTAATAATTCGGCGACTTTCCATAATATAACACATTCTCCTAAATTTGGTTCCTCTGTATAGATTTCTCCAGTTTCAATCCCATCTTGATCGACAATATTCAAATCCCCCATATTTCCATTACTTGCTTCTTTAGCGAAATCAATACCATAAACTTGTAATGAGCCATTTGCATCTGTATTGTAAGAAGAAACCTTAACGAGCATCATAATTCTAGGGAAAAGATCTTCTACTCCTTCAATATCGTATAGTTCATTATCAATAATACTTTTGTTGAAGAATGTGTCATATGTGAGATCCGATTTAACTTTTTGAGAAATTATTATATCAGAGCTCCCTGTTGTGCTTGTAATTATCCCCATATAATTGTATGACATTGAATCATTGACCATTCCTATAGCTGTTAATAGGATTATTGAAACTGTTATCCCTCCTATGGCAAATATCGCTTTTGCGCGATCTTTTTTAATATTTAACCATGACTGCCTTAAAAACTGCAGTTTAATCTTTATTCTTAACCTATACAAAAAATTTTGTAAACTCAATTTTTTACGCTTTTCCTTCTTATATTTAATTTAAGAATCTAATATGCTAAACTTCTTCTTTTTGGGTTCATATTTTCTTAAAAATATACCTTTTTTACTCAAAATATTTTGAACTTCTTCTTTCTCACGCTTTACTAACCTAACTCCTTTACAACTTTTATTTTTGCAATAATATTCATTACTCGTCTTATCTTTAAAATACCATTTACCACAGTTTATACAGTTATAAGCCACATAAATTTGATCATGCTCGCATATCGGGCACATATAATTAAATTTATCAGATTCAAACCACGCTCCACAGTATTTACAGTGAATAATGAGAGGTTTATTTTGATCTTCTTGAGTTTCGATTAACTCTATCCTTTTAATAACTTGATCTTTGTCAATATGATTAAGTCTTATTTTTTCGGCATTGATAGTTCTACGCTTTTTGAACCAGAGTTTATTTCTCTTCTCGGCGATAAAATACGATACGATTCCAATAATTATAACCCCTATTAAAATGAACAACCATGGACCCCACGATCTCATATCAATTAATCCATTTTCTACTATAACAGACACTGACGATTCTGCTCTATTACCCTCCATATCGTATGCAACAATCGTAATTTGATATTGACCATTCGCATGCAAAGTCGTATCCCAATTAAACTTTAACAATCCTGTCTCGATATTAAAATTGACGATACTCGTATCAACAATTTTGTTATTTAAATATATGTAGATTCTCGAACTATCTAACTCAATGTTATCGCTAATGTTAGCTTCTATTATGGTAAAAGAGTTCACTGTTTCTTCTTTCGAAGGGCTAATTAGTTCGATTAAAGGAGAGAGAAAATCTGTAGATTTATCGTATCCAACATAAATGTTCGATAACAACCACCCGTTCCCTAAACCTAAAGTAATGTTGTTTGAATACAATGTAAACTTAATTAATATAATTTTATTTGAATAGTGTGAGATATCTAGAGACTCATTTCCAGATAGAGTCTCACTATCGAAAAAATATTCTTTTAGATCAACCCAGTCTTCTCCATAATTACTAGATATGGAGACTACACACTTATCCAGCTCGTCTTGATCTAAGAAGAATTCATTCTGTAATGAAATATCGTACGAATATCTCAAATATACATCGTATTCGTCCGGAACATGTAAAAGATGTGTTATCAGCTGAGCATCCCAGTCTAATTCGTAACCTTGATTTAAACTACCAAAACTTTGACCTATTCCACCAAAAAGATAATTTTTATTAAAAAGTGAAAAAGTGTGCCATGTGTTATCTCCTCTTAACCATGGAGTTACCTCTTTTTGATTAGGTGTTCCTGCAATGTAGTAATCTGATAAATCCTCGTCTGAAAATTTATATCCAATTATCTTGCTATTGTGATTTACATTAAACTCTAAAAATGGTGGAATATCAAAGTCGAATAAAGAATTATCTTGATTATAATAAAGTGTTGAGTTTAGGAAATACCCATCAAAGGTATGGAACCTAAAAGAAAGATTTGAAAAGTCGTTAAGAACAAATGTCCTCACAAATTTAATTCCATGTTCGTTAAAAGAGTTGAAAGTGGCATTCCAAGCTCCAAAAATATTAACCATTGAGTAATTTGTGTCTTCTATTTCAATGTATACAAATTCGGGGTAATTCCCGTCTGAATCGAAATAACGACAAGAGAACGTGAAGCGGTCGTATTTAAATCCTTGCGTTGCTGATAAACCTTCACCGATATTAAAATCGATTTCGGGAGATTGTAAATTTGTATAATTCTCTAAAGAAAAGTAATCCAGGATCAAGCCTTTATATTGTACAGGATCGTATTCCTCATCAACTAATGCAAGAAACCTAAATTGCACGTAATTCCCGATATATTGAGAAATATTTATTTCTTCAAGGAACCAATCACTTTCCATGTTTGTGTAAGTCCTTAATGTAATCCATCCCGTCCAGTTTGGATTTATTTGTAAAAGGAAGAAGTCTCCCGAGTTGATACTTATTCGAACTCCGAATTTAGCATAAACTTGAGTTCTATTTTCATTTACTTTCGTTATATTAAACAAAGGACTTCTTAATGATCCATTTGGAAAGGGATTTGTTATGATATAAGGTTGATATGTGTAATTTGAAGGATAATTATGTTCTCTACCAAAATACATTGCTGACCAATCACTAGAATAAAGATAAGACCTATTATCATTCTGGTTATTTTGTGTTAATAAGCCCCACCCTGTTCCATTATAGGTCCACCCGTTATAACCCTCATTAAAATCGTGTGTGTATGGAAATCTTTCGCTATCACTTGGAAATTCTATAGTTATATTTAATTCTCCTGATAGAGGGTATCTCGTTTGATGGATACCATCCCTTGCAACAAAGAAATAGTGATAGGTGCCGGGAATTGGGAATGTAACTAAATCACTTCTAAATATAGCTCCATCAGTATAATCGATATCAAATGCAAATAATTGAGATAAGCTATAATTTTGAGCAGTCTCAACTACTGATACATATACCTCTTGGGGAGATACATTTGAGGAATCATTATCAAAATAATTTATATAAAACCAGTAGTTATCAATAGAATAGTTTTTAGCCGGTTCATTACCATAGAATTCTTGAAGGCTAATGACCGTAGCATTCTTTGATCCTCCTAAATATGCAATCTCTGGTACTTTTAACTGGGGTACAAACTCGTTAAGAACAGTTGTAACATTTAATTTAAAACTGCTGTTACCTTCTAATGCCTTCACGATAACAATACAACTAGTTTGATTTGATTTTGGTGTAAAATAAACGTAATTGAAATCCCCGTACCATGTTTGTCCTGCTTTTAATAAAATAGGTTCTCCAAATCGATTTGATTCATTTGAAAACAAGAATAAGTCTAAATCTGCGTTACTATCTACCTCAGTTAAATTAAATAGATATTGTACATCCTCTTTTAAAGCTATTTTTCTTGCAAAAACATGTTCACCAAGAGGATTTATATCCGAACTCGTTAAATAATTTGACACTGTATGATTTACATCAATTTGTTTAGTTAAAGCATCAATTGCGGCTTGAACATTTAACCTTCCATAACCTTCATGCTCATCTTTTATGCTATTTGGTAACCCATTAAATAAAGAAGGGGAATAATTGCTCTCATCTTTTTCTGTAAGGGGATCATCTTCTCTTTCCATATTAGTCTCTGAAGCAGTCATTAATAATATTGCTTTAATAATTTTAACCCATTTTGATAAATCTTGGTTGTTCCACTCTGACCAAGTGCCCCATTTTGCGTCTATTAATATATTAACTACGGCTGAAACAATGGCTGTCGAAATCGAAGTTCCAGTTAAAGTTGTGGCTTCATTCGATTTGCTATCAGCACTAATTATTGAACGTTGATTTGGAATTGTACTACCTCCCGGTGCAACTATATCGGGTTTAATGATATTACTTCCAACCTCTCGTCCCATACTACTATAAGATGTGATTTGATCTCTGTCGTTAATTGCACCCACGATAATAGCATTTTTATTTGTGCCTAAGCTATTAAGCGGTTTAGAACTTTCAATCCCATTATTTCCCGCAGCTATTACCACTAAAATATGGTTTTCAATAACTTCATCAATCACGGAATTAATTGCTGAAACATCTTCTCCTAAAGTTCCAACACTTAAACAAACGCTTACGATATGATGAACTGTTCGATTTTGGATAACGCTTGCCATTGCTGATATTAAATCTGAAATATAACCAATGCCAGTTTGATTTACAATCTTATATGCTAAAATTTTAGTTGCATTCGCTATACCAGTGAAATGATTATAATTATCTACATATGATTCTGGATAAAATAGAACAGAAGAATTAAACGAAAACGATGGTACAGTATTACCTTTTTTATGATACTTAATAAACAAATCGTATATTCCTCTTTTGGTAGGTTCAATGTTATGAAGCATTGTGTAATACTGGTTAGGATTTTGTATACTAGTTGAGTTGACTAAACTTGAATTGTAATAGAGTTCAAACCAAAATTGATCTATTTCGCTGAATTCAAAGCTACTAGTTGCGTTGATCCTGACTTTCGAATTTGCTTTTGACATATTTGCGGTAAAAATTTTAACAGAATAATTTTTAGAGGGTAAAAAATCGTCAAATAAATCTAAATGGGAATAATTACCATATAAATTTACAATTGAAGGATTAGCCGGATTTCCAGTGCCTGCGATAACAGAAGATACAAACGTCCCATGACCATTCCTGTCCGAAATCGATTCTTGGTTAACAAAGTTTTGCCATCCGATTATTTTTCCTTGAAGAAAGTCTTGGTTAGGATTCACGCCACTGTCTAAAACTGCTATAGAAGAATCTGTATCCCCATTAAAACCATTTACATACCATGTTGAATTAACCGATTGAATTTGAACGCTCGCGTAATTCATTTGAACATCGATAATTTCGTCTGTATCAATGTTAACATCGGGAAATTCATTTTTGAAGTAAGAAATGTTTTCGTAAGGAATAAAACCAGCAAAGCCAGAGAAATTGTTGAATAATCCGTTCCAATCTTCATTTTCTTTTAAACGACCCCCATAAAATTCAAATCGGTTAATAGCGCTTAGATCAAATGTGGATTTATTGAAATAAATTATTACAGCTTTCTCGTTACTATTAGAAATATGCAAATTATCTTCAATCTTTGTCAGGATCGTGGAATTATTTATACTTTTATCTTGTGTTTGTAAGGATATTATAATATTTGGCCCAACAGTCAAACCAAGTATTATAAGCAAAACGAAAGAGAATTTATTTACGGTTTTCAATTGTTCTGATCACCCTCCTTATCAAGCATAGTTCTCGCTTTTTCATCTTTGGAAATTATGTTAAATCTATCTCTTAATGTGTTTTCGACTTTTAATACGGCCTCACTGCGAGAAATTTTAAAAAGCATTAGTTCATTTCTTTGAAGATCGTATTTTTTTGCTTTGTATCTCTTAGTTCTCCAAAGAAAAATAAACAAAATCGATAGAGAAACCAACGTTGGACCTAAAACGAATGAAATTCTAATAACTTTTGGAATAACTACTTTAACCTTGATAGAGTTCGATAAGTCTTTCAAACATTCTAAATAGAAATACTCGATAAATGCGGGGTTTAATTCTACTAATGATTGCGTTATAGCTTGAATTTTATACGAAAACGTTACACTTTCTCCTGGTAGAATGTTTAAAATAGAATGAATTAAACTTCCACTCATTAAGGCAAATTCGATTTTACTAAAACTTGTTGCATCATTTATCGTGAAATTTTTAACACAAATGGTTCCCACATTAATTACCGTAATGTTTACTGTTATTAAATCCCCAATTTCAATTTGATTCTTATCTACTGATTTTATTATAGAAAAATTAATAATACCTAATATGATCGGTTTGGAAGAGGCAATCTGAATTGTATTTTGCTCAGAAGCACTGAAATAATTAATAGATGGAAAATAATAGCCTTTCCATCCAACTTTTTTTAATGTAAGTGTGAGCTCTTCTGTTGTATTGTATGAAATTGATGATGATATCAAAAAAGACTTGTTCTTGGGAACTAACCCACTAAACTTATCACCCATTGAAAAAGTTAGATTTTGAACGGGTAAACCTTCAAGTCCATTGTTTTTGACATATATCGATAAATCTAAATCTTCTTCAATGTTGGGAGCAAATGTAGAACTATCATAAAAGATTTCTATGGTTTTAACGTAAGGTGAGCGAGAAAAGTAATCTATTGGGGCTGAATAATACACTTCGTTTGGAAATACCTCCAAAATTGTTGAATTTTTATTCTTAATTATCTCACTATTGCTATAATTTATTAATGTATGACTAATAACTGCAGAATTAGGTACATAAAACGAAAATACTAATTGTTCTTCAGCAGATATAGGAAGTTCGGTTAGATGATATTTTAAGATATCCTGTTCTACAGTGAAGTTAATTGGATCATGAATTATACCGGGACTAACTATTGAAATATTAACATTTTTGACAATAGAGGAGCCTATATTTTTTAATATTAGTGTGTAATTATTGAGCTCTCCCGCATAGGAGTTATAGCTATCTAAATAAGCATAGGCTACTATCGAAGCCATATTTGTGGTACTTAAAGAAATTGAATTTGAAATTCTCACATACTCTACCAAACTACTTTCTGATGTATAGATAATCCTGGAACCTAACACCAAATACTCATTAACATCTCGGTAATAAAACTCTACATCAAAATCATTTATTGAAATATTAAACGGACTACTATCAACTCCCTTTATTTTTATTAGAATTGTATGATTAGTTCTTGAGTAAGGATCAAATAACCATTCAAATGTACCCCTGTTTTTTACGAATGTAAAGGTTGTTCTCTCATTTGTGGCAGCTGACAAATATGGAGATAACTCTTGGAACTCCTCTGAAGAATAATTAAAGACTTCAAAACTTAAGACACTATTAGGATCGCTATAGTTAATTAAAAACGATACGCTATCGAGAGAGTTATTAAATAAATCAATATTTGATTCGTTCTGAAAAAGAAACTGGACTTCCAACTCGTGCTGATCAATGTAGGTTTGTTCTGATTCTATAATCCAATCTTGGTTATCAGTAACTAGTGCCATCTGAGGTGAAGTTCCTCCAATAGAGCTTCCAGATATTATCGATGGTAAGTTTGGAAATATCTCCCTAATGGTGAAATTGTATGAGTAAAAGGTAGAAAATGAATCAATATCTTCTATAGAAAAATTATCATATGTATAACTAAGTAGTTCACCTGGTTCTAGAAACCAGTTGTCACCATTCCATATACTATCTTCATTAGTAAAAGAATCCCTTAAAGAATCTGAAGGGACACCTACTGTCGTTAGTGAAGAAATTAGCTGTGGGTTTCCACTTTCTATTAAATCAATTATATGATTCATATTTTCGTTGTATGGTAATAAATTTGTGAGGTTATTAAGATTTGGAAAGTATGTATCTACTGCTCCAGCTCCAGTTGTATCAAAGTAAAAAATACGAGGGTCTTTATCAAAATTAAAAAAATCTTCAATCGAAGTATATTGGTCTGCGTATTCGACCCTCGCAACCTCCCAAATAGCGTCTTTAAGATCCTGATCAAGACCTAGAATTACTCCGAGAGGCCCAACAATAACGGTGAACAAATCATCTAATTCGATTGGTATTGGAGTAGGTACTCCCCACGCTGTTTCATTCCCTACATTTTTTGCGGTAATGTTAAAAGAAAAGTCATTATAAACTCCATCTGAAGCGTTCCCTCCAATCAATGTTTTCGTAAGGATTAAATTAGGTTCAGAGCTCGATATTTTGTAAGTGATCTCAAAATTTCCTAATGGGTTAAATATCCCGGTAGGGATACCCGATAGTCCTTGAAAGCCAATTAAATGTAAGAAATTAATTATATCCGCTTGATCATTTAAATTCACAGGTTTAATGTAATTTCTTTTAAATCCACCTTCGTCTACCCAAAACAATTCAAATGAATAGTCCTTTAATGTTTGGATATCAAAATCTATTTCAGCGTAAAATAACAATAAACCTATTTGTTCAATCAAAAAATCGTAAAGCATAAAGTATTGAGGCGTATGATCCACTATATCTGTACAAAAGATCGTAATATCTATTTCACTCATAAAAGCCCCTATTAAAGAAATAAAAGTCTTCTCACTAGGTTTGAGTGGCGGCCCTTCATACCCTAATGCGTCCCATAAATTAAACTTGTATTCCTTCTCACTAATTTTTGTAATTCCTTGACTATCCCCCTCATATTGAATTATAAAACTTGTGTAGTGAGATTCATTTGATAAATTTAGAGTCGTAAAAAGGTTCCCAAACTCATCAAAATCTTCTTGGGTAGTGGTATCATTGACCTCTGATGTTGCATTTCCAAATAATGAGCTAAAGTCACCTAAAACACCTGTAAATTGCTCAAAAATATTGTCAATACCAAGATCCTTTAAGTATGCTAAATCCAAGGATTCGATGTTAAAATTGACTTGATCGATAGATTTCGTTATATTAAGATCTAAGAAATCTAAAGAATTCACTAAAAGAAATGTAGAAGATAAATGGTTATTCTGTACGTATTTTTCAGAACTTAATCGCTCAACATTTAAAGCTTTCCAATATCCGTCCATAGGAAGATTAGTTGTGACTTCACGGAAATATAATTCCCAATCGGGGTAATGTCCAACAAAAGGGAAAAAGTAAGGATTATTTACATCAACCTTGATTAAGTCGATTTCAAATTTTCTTTTAATTATTTCAAACGCTCGCTCTGCTCTCATTTTAACGTCAGCCTCGTCCATTTCCTCATCGTAATAAAGAAATCCAGAAAAACCATTAAAACTCATTTCATATTGGTTGCTATAACCTTCCTCAGCGAGGATTCGTGGAAATAGCGCAGGTGTTATCCCATTAGATGCACTAAAAAGGACATTACACTTATAGAATGCGGGATCTCTAGTATCAAAGCGAGAGAGTATACTCGTGTCGTTTGTAAAGAGCGATTGTTTTATTATCGACTTATTTCCCACAACAAAAGCATTAATTTTTTCAGCATATAAATCTGAACCTGCGATATCTGAGAGATGTATTGTAGACGATTCGGAAAAACTGCTAGTTACCGTTCTTGGAACGAAGTCTTTACTATAATAAACGCTCTGGACGGTCGTAGAAAGAAAACTAAGAATAAACATGAAAATATAGATTTTATTAGATTTTTTCACTTCTTCTCTTTTCCTCCTACATAGTTTCTCTGTAAATGTCTACAATTTTCTTTTTACGAGATTTATTTAATAGTATTTTCATGCCTATTAATGTAAAAACGATAGATACTACGAACACAAAAAACATATCTGACAAGGGAAATACAGGAATATTAGGCAAGCCACTTGTTAAGTTCATTGATATGCTTAATAATAATCCTGTAGTCCATCCTACCAAAACCCCAACTGTTCCGCTACTTAGCATTATTATTAAAGATTCAACAGTGAACAATTTGCTGATCTCTTTTCCCTTTAACCCCAAGGTTCTGATTATTCCTATTTCCTTCTTTCTTTCTATTATTGTGGAATAAGTAGAAGATAATAACCCAAAAAGACAAATGATTACTGTTGCATCTAGGGTAATAGTAAAAAATACACTTATTAAAGTAAAAAACAATTCTTGTTGTGAAACCTCAGCTTTCAAACTAATAATATCGAAATCGTAAATACCTTCGTTCTCCTTTTTTATTTGCGATAAAATATCAAGAGATGAACTTTGAGCATTTCGATTAAGCTGAATAAAAATTTTATCCAAATAGGGAATTGGTGGAATGTCCATAATGGTCATATAGACATCTTGTGATATCATAACTCCGCCCATATTTGCTGTCGCGGCCATTCTTGAAAACTCTCCTAAAAAGCCTGGTAAGGCGGCAGCTACTCCTGCGATTCTAAATTTATATATTTCAGATTCGTCACCTCGCTGAATTTCCATTTTTATAAGGTCCCCTAAATACAAATCTAAACTCAAAGAAATTGCTTCAGAAATTATACATTCTGGAATCTCTTGTTCTTTAAACAATTGTTCAAATGAAGAAGTAATATCGCCTTGAGTAAATTCGATATACTCTATCTTAATAGTAGAAGGGTAAATTTCATCGATTCCTATAAGACTTATATCCAAGCTCGTTATACCTGCTAAATCTCCTATCATAGCGGTAAATTCTTTACCTTCTACTGAGTAAATCTGTGTCAAATGGAATGGGCTCGCAAGTACAGAAGATATTCTTTCAATCCCGTCTTTTTTTAACAGTTCATCTTTAAAATCACTTGTAAGGATTCTATTTGGATTCACTGAAAATCCATCATCTTGGCTAGTCTTAGGTGGATTAGAAGAGATACTTAGAAATCCACCACCTCCTCCGAATAATCCGCCACCCCCTGTTTCTTCGGGTTCGTACCATCCTTTTGTCTCTATAACTATATCAGCACCATAGTTAAGATTTGCGCTGACTATACCTTGATTTCCTAAGTAAGTAAACACACTTGAAGTAAAAATCACAAATGAAAACGTAAAGGCAAAGGTAATTATTGTGCTAGAATTTCTCCTAGCATACCTAAATATGAAAATTCGATATACCGGTGCTAGTTTTTTAGTAAATATTTGAAAAAATCTAATAAAAAGTCTTAAAATTAACGGTAGAATGGCAAGCCCAGCTAAAGTCATCCCTATTAAAAATATTAAAAGGAGGGCTATTAAAGTACCTGCAAAAAGCGAGAGATCCCCAGAATTCATAATCCTTGGCAGAACGAAAAGTACTAAAGCTGAGTTTACGGTTAGGATTCCCCCTACTATTAGCAATTTATAATTAACGGACGCTCGTTTTTTAAGTTTATATAAAACATCTTCTTTACGATAAGGATGTATCGATTCAATTAATTGAAGTTTCATAACTTTTAGGGCTGGAGAGATGCTTACTACTATTCCGACACTCAAACCAATAAGATAAGATATAAGAATCGACCATACTGTAGTAGAGAACGTTATATTCCCCGCTAACCCGGGTATTGATTGTGCTACTAAAGCGCCGGCAATAGGGAGTACAACAAATTCAGTAGCTAATTGAGCTAAAATGATACCGAGAATCGTTCCAAAATTGCATAACAACAATCCCTGAGTTAAAACAATAACCAAATTATATTTTTTAGTAGCTCCTAAGGTTCTAAAGATGCCAAATTCCCTAATTCGTTCCTCTACAGAAGTCTTGAGTATACCATTGATTAATACACCCGAGATTAGCATTGAGATCATCGATACAAATACCAAAATTATTGTAAGTCCAACGCTAAATAATTCTAAATAACCTAAAATTTCTACCTTTGGTGAATCAATGTCGTATTCCTTTAGTCCAATAAGTAGTTGAACTTCCCCAGCAATTTTTTTAACTCTATTTTCAGAGCCTTCAATATCTCGAGCATCATAAATGTTTTGCCCTTTTTTTAGAGTAAGTATTAACTCGTTACATTTTCCACTAAAAGTTTCATTTCCAAAAGTATCGTAGAGTGTATCGATGTCCACGACTATAAGAGGGCGAGATGTATATTCTACTGGCCATTTTAATTGAAAATCGAAAATAGCATCAATTGTATAGTTCCTTACACTGTAATAATATTGATCACCGTGCCAAAAACCCATTCGAATTTCAATCATATCATTTTCAGCGTATCTTATCTCATCGTTTAAACTGTAATAAATAGCACAATGATTTACAGGTAAATTCGATAATTCTAACAAATCATTTGTTCCCGGCTCGATAAATTTACCAAATTCTAGTTGATTTTCTAATCCAAAATCGATACCTGATATTTGTACCCATCTTCTTGCATTAGCTAATTCTTGAGTTTCAATACCTTTTGAAAAGTTTACATCACCATATAGGTTCATTCTAGGAATTAAGCCATCAATCTCCTCAACTTCATTCTGAATTTTATCAATTATATCTTGATATTCGAAATAATTAGAGCGATTTTCTGGTTCTCCATTGTAGTGTCTGACTTGAACATTTAAATCCTGTTGACCTGCGTCAATACTTAAATAATCGACAAAAGTCACAGAAATAGAATCCGATAAAAATAAGATTAATGCCAAAAGTGAAATGGAAACAGTTATCCCTAATATACCCACAAAAGTTCTCGTTTTGTGACGCAGAAGATCTTTAAATGCGTATTTAAACACTAATATTACGTTAGGCATTTGAATAAAAATTACTTATTTTTACGTTAAATATTGAATTGACTTATAAAGTTATTCTAAATGTAATTCGTCTTCTATTACTCTTCCATTAATGTTATTTTCTTTCAGTAGTTCCACAAGAATATCACTAAAATGCTCTGGTAAGTTAACAATAATTGGATTTGGAATACTAGTTTTGATATCGTTCACTTTAATATTTTTTTTTCCCTGATTTGCAAAAAGATATCTAAAAATCATACTTTTACACTTCTCCTTATTTATTTCAGCCTCTTGTTTTCTTTGCAATTGCATTGCATCTGTTTCCTTCAAACCTCCAATTTTCCCTTCGTGGGTTAATTTCCCATCTCTCATGTGAAAAACTTTAGTAGCGAACTCAGAAACGAGTGCATCGTGAGATACAGATATAAAAGTAGCCCCTCTTTTGTTTAAATCCCTCAGTAAGTTTAAAATCATGACACCCGTCTTAGAATCTAAATCTCCCGTTGGCTCGTCTAACACGCATATGGCTGGATCGTTTGCAAATGCCCTTGCAATTGCTACCCTTTGTTGTTCCCCTCCGCTTAATTCTGAAGGTGCGTGATGAGAGCGTTCTTCTAAGCCTACAAGCGTTAACAAGTCGAGTGCTTTTTTCCTTTTACCACGACGGCTTAGACTTCCAGAAAAGTGTAAGGGTACCATTACGTTTTCTAAAGCGGTCATCTGAGGTAATAAGTTATAAAATTGAAACACAAATCCAATCCGGTCCCTTCTTATCTCTGCTAAAGAATTGTCGTTAAGCATAGAGATATTACGACCCTCTAAGAAAATTTTACCTCGAGTTGGAGTATCAAGTCCTCCGATTAAGTTCAAAAGAGTTGTTTTACCGCTTCCTGAAGGACCCATAATATCTATGAAGTTTCCTTTATCAATTGTTAAATCTACTCCTCGAAGTGCTGCAACAGCTGTTGTTCCAAGCAGATAAGTTTTGTGTAGGTTCTCGACTACAATTAGATGTTCGTAATCTTTCCCAATCTCTTTTTCTTGCTTAATTTCTGTTTTAAGTTGCTTTTTTTGCTCACGTGATAAAGAAAGCGTTTCGGCTTTTTGTTCTTTAATTAAATCTTTTTGTTCTTTAATTTGCCAATTCCGAAATTCTTTACTTTCTTTTCCCTTCCAAATTGCAAGTTTTCCTGTTTCATTTTCAAATTCATCCATTTCTGGAGTTTTTTTAATTATTCTTCCTTCAGCCATTACGATAACCCTTTTGTGATAAAAAATTAAATTTAAGAATTAAAACTAAAATATTCCATTAGTAATGTAGGATTAGAAGTGTTAAAAAAGTTTTAAACCTTAAGATTCTATTTTATTCGAACAATCAATAAAAATCAACTCCACTAAATAAATCAAACCTCAAAATAAGAATTAGCCTTGCTGGGCACTATTAAATGAACTAACATTAAAATATTGTAAAAAAAAGTAAGTAGTTCAATTACGTTGTAAATATTTTAAAATTTTAAGACTTAATTCTTTCTCAGCGTCTTTTTTTCTTTTATACTCCTCTGATCTTAAAGTTGTAGGGAGTTCAATTATTTCATTTTGTTCTTGATCTAAAATTTTCGGCTTTTTTACAATCCATCGAAAATCATTAGCTGGACCTCGTCTCTCATATTCAAACTTCAATTCTGGTGTAAATTTAAACAAATCTTGAAGGTATTCTAGAAGTTGATTTTTATTTAAGTGCGGTGATTGCTTTATTAATGAATCCCAATCGTAGAAAAATTTATCTAAAATTTTTTGTTCAACGAGTTTAAGATTATTATCAGAATCAATATACATTGCACCACAAATAGCTTCAAAAACCTCCGCTAAAATCGACGTGTCTTCGATTTTTTGTTTATTTGAAGCAAATATGTATCTCCATAGTTCCATTTCGTTTGCTATTTTTAAAAAGGTTTGGTTATCTTCTAACCGTTGCTTAGTTTTAGTAAGATTACCAGGATCATTCTCACCTTTATTATACAAATGGATACTTAGAATCAATTTTATCACTGCATCTCCAAGAGTTTCTAAGATTTCATAATGAGGGACCTTATTTTCATTTCCAAAAAGAGGTGTGGTTAATGCTTGAAGTAATAATTTTGGTTTTTTAAACTGATAACTAATAAAATCCTGAAATCGGTTGAGTTTATCTTCGGTATTTTTATCCATATCAATAAAGAATGTAAGGAAAAATTTAAAAATTTAAACAAAGTTAGGTTATATATGGAGCGGGAAATTGTTGATAAAGTCCTTTCGATCCTCAAAGATATTGATGAAAAAAACCTTAAAATAGAAGAACTTCTCTTAGACATATCAATATCCTCGCGAAACGATCTTCTTAGAGATATTACTCGAGATATTATTGAAAAGAATAACCTTATTAAAGAGCATAGATTATCTAATGAATTTATTTGCGAACCTATCTCCTCAGATCCAGAGGTTATTTCAATTAATTCTCTCCTCGAGAATCTCGTCTCTAACATAGAAAAAAACCCCTCTAAAAAAATAATTTATTTGAGACTCTTTCTTGACAGATTTCACGATATATCGGATCAAGATAAAAATGTAATTATTCAATCTGTTAAGGAAGAGGATACTAAGGGATTAAAAGTTAAGATGCTTTCATTAATAAATGTTTTCAATCTAGAAATTTAAATACCTGATCATGTTATCCTTCTACTTAGGATTTTAATTTTAAAAAAAGGAATATGAATAAAAATAATAATTTTAATAGTTAAACAACTTTAGTAAGGTCAATGCTTTCCTGAGCCCTCTTATTCGTATTTTAAAAGTAAGAACTTTACCTACAACACTTCCAATACTTAGATCTTCGCTCGTCAGGAGCTCGACAAAATCGTTTGTCTTCGCTTGTATGCGCCCATCCCATCCAGCATTTTTCTTTTTGAGGTTTTCCTTTGGGTTATTTTTGACTTCCTCTACAGATATAATTCCTTTATCAATCACAATTAATGCGGCGTTTTTCCCATCAGTCGCATTTAAAAGAATTTTAACAGTTCTGTCCTTAAAATCCTCTTTGAATTTTTCAATCTCGTTCAAGGGTTCAATTTGTTTAGATACAACGCCAGCAAATCCTCTTAATCTTTTCTTTTTTTCTTCAGTCATTTTAATCAGTTTTTAAAGTAATATTTTCTAAAATGAAATTTTTTTTACCAATTATATTTTATCATTTTTATCTTTAGTTTAAAAATTACAAATGTAATTTTAATCTATAATTCAAAATGAGAAAGAAGAAATGAGCTAAAATGAGCGTGCTGTTTCTATTAAATTAAAAGTCTTCTGCTCCACCTAATTCAAAGTATTCTTCAAAAGCTTTTCTGTCTTGTGAGGAGATTTTAACGCTTGCCAATGTTTCCTTCACAACAATAGGAGCAGTTTCCTTTTCGTCGTGTCTTATTTTCTTTACTATCTTAAAATCGTCTGATTTCGAATCCAAATCGAATTCCTTTTCGCACGCATTGCAATATAATTTTTGGTTCTTAGGGAAGATTATATTGTCGCAATCGGGGCAAAATTTCATGATAATTTTTTGTTTTTGTTTTTTAAATTTAATCTTATATCTATTACTTGTATGTGTTAAACAATATTCGTTTATCAATTAATTATAAAACTACTTAACCTATATAAATTTAATGGCGACCAATATCGTATGTCGCAATCGGGTATTTAAACTTTTCTTTTACACGTTTATTGTATTACTAATAAATTGGCTATAAGAATTTTGTTTGTGAAATTGGAGAATATCAGAAGTCATCGTTTCATTAAACAATCGATTTAAATTTAGTATGATAAATGTTTAATTAAAAAGAATTATTAAATTTCTTTACCAATAGTATCTTTTAGGTGAGATTTGCAGAATGAAAAAGAGCGAAAACGACATATTAATAGTAGGTCATCGCGGTGCAAGCGCGATTGCTCCCGAAAATACATTAAAAGCGTTTAAGAAAGCCATTGAACTAAAAGCGGATTATGTAGAATTTGACGTACAAGAAACTCGAGATGGAAAGCTAGTGATTACTCACGACGATGATGTGAAGCGAATTACAGGTCAAGACGGATTAATCACCGATATGACCCTCGACGAGTTAAAAAAATTAGACTTTGGGGAAAATGAGAAAATCCCAACATTAGAAGAATTAATAAGCCTAACAAAAAATAAGATTAGCTTAAATTGTGAAATTAAAGTAGAGGGGATCGCTGAAAATGTTCTCCGCATTTTAAGAGAATTTAACGTATTAGAAACTACAATCGTGAGTTCCTTTATACACGATGAGTTATTAAAATTTGCATCGTTAGAACCTTCTTTAAAATTAGCTTCACTTGAACCAACTGCGGGAATAATGAAGCTTGATTGGGACAAGAAAAAAGCTATGATCCAGTATTGTATCGATAACAATCTATACGCTATAAATCCTATAGTTATGATGGTGGATCAGCAATTTGTTGACTTTGCTCACGATAATAAGATAAAAGTTTTTCCTTGGACGGTTGATTCCAAGGTTTCTATTAAAAAACTCATAAGATTTGGCGTTGACGGGATAATTACTAATGACATTGTTCGCGTAAGGAACATTTTACAATCACTTCCTTAACCTTCCATGTTTAAAATCAATTTGGTAAATTCATAATGGCAGAAAAAATAAAAGAAGTTCTTATCATAGGGCATAAGGGTGCAAGTTCAATTACTCCCGAAAATACTTTAAAAGCATTTCAGAAAGCTATTGAATTAAAAGCTGATTATGTGGAATTTGATATCCATATAACAAAAGATAGCGAAATTGTTATTATGCACGATTCTGACACGTTCAATGCCACAGGAGTTAAAGGATTGATAAAGGATATGACTTTAAGCCAGATTAAAAACTTAAATGCAGGCGAGGGCGAGAAAGTCCCTACATTACGAGAACTCATAGGTATCGCACGAAAGAAAATCGGATTACAAATCGAAATTAAATCGAAAAACCTCCTTGATATTCTGATACAAATTCTAAATAAAGAAGATTTAATGAGTACGTCGATACTTAGCTGTTTTATGCTTGATGAATTACTAAAATTAAAACTTCTCGAACCCAGTGTTAAAGTAGGTTTGCTCCTACCTGAAGAGTTAGTACGACTAAAAATTATTAAGAGAAAAATTGTAAAAATTGCTCAAAACAATTTTTATTCACTTCATCCTCATTATTCTGTAACAAATAAAGAAATTGTTGAATTTGCTCATAGTTATGGCCTTAAAGTTATTACTTGGACAGTAAACGACGGAGAAATTATGGACAAGTTAATAGAAATCGGTGTCGACGGAATTATTACTGATGATATTTCATTAGCTAACGAGGTATTGGGTAGATAAATTTTACTCAATACCATTTCAATCCTTAATAAAATATTTTAGTCAAGCTCTATTATATTTTTATAATTTATAGGAATTTTATACAACTTAAGCATGTCTTCATCACAAAAATCACCAATAGATTTTGAAAAACTATTCTTTCCAAGAGCTATTGGAATTATTGGAGCGGGCTACGATCCTGCTGGTGGCGGTTTTTTCGTTAGAGCATTGAAAGATAAATTTCGAGGAAAAACCTATTATTTTAATCCAAGATTAGCAGGAAAAATCTTGTATGGCCAAATAGTTTACAATTCAATCTTAGAAATTTCTGAACCAATAGATTACGTTATAATTGCTGTTCCTGCGCGTGTTGTTCCAAAAGTTTTAGAAGAAGTTGGCCAAAAATCGATTCCATTTTGCACTATTTTTTCTTCTGGATTTCGTGAAGTGGGAAACGAGGAACTTGAACACTCAATAATTCAAACGGCTCGTAGATATAACGTTAGGATTATCGGTCCAAATTGCATTGGAGTATACAGCCCCAAAGGTGGTCTTTTTTTTGCTTATGAACAATCGCGAAAATCTGGTAACTTCGGAGGAATCTTCCAATCGGGTGGAATTGCTCAAAATATCTCTGAACTCATTGTATCCTACGGATTGTATGCATCACAATTAATTTCTATAGGTAATTCGTTGGATTTATCTCCAGTTGAGTTTCTTGAATATTTTTTAAACGACGAATATACAAAAATCATTGGATTATACATTGAAAACTTAAGATCCGTTGAACAAGGCAGAAACTTTATGGAGGCTGTTAAAAATTGCAATTTAAGTAGGAAACCTGTAATTCTATGGAGAGCTGGATTCGGTGAAGCGACTAAAAAAGCGATATTGTCTCATACAGGAGGATTAGCTGGGAAAAACGAAATATGGAACGCAGTAGGAAAACAAACAGGTAGTTGCATTGTGAGTAATTCAAACGAACTTGCGGCGCTAGCTTCAGCATTCAACTTAACTCACTTACCAAACTCGCGTAATGTTGGCGTCATCGGAATCGGGGGAGGTTCTACTATCGAAGCCATCGATATATTAGAGAGGTATAATTTAAAAATTCCACAATTATCAGAAAGAATAATCAATAAAATGAAACGGTTTGTCCCAGCAGTAAATACCAACATTTCAAATCCTATTGATCTAGGCGGAACAGGAGTGCAACCTAATATCTATTATCGAACAATTTTAGCGTTAGATGAAGACCCTAACGTTTCTGCAATTATCTTCATAAAAGATCCTGAACGATTCGCGGGATTTGAGAAATTAATGAATGAATTAGGATATGGAGGGGTAGATTTAAATCGAGAGTTTATTCGATATATATCTAAAGCAAAGAGTGTGTGTACGAAACCAATGTATTGCGTCATGTTAAAAATTAACGAAGGATTCGAAGAATATAAAAGTAGATATAAATTCAAGCTAAAATTGCTCAATCGTAACGTTCCTGTCTTCGAATCGCTCGAACTTGCTGGAACAGTTCTAGATAAGTTAAATTCCTATCGAGAATTTCTGCAAAAACATGAGAAATACCCAAAAACTAAAGATTTGTGATTAGTAATAAAATTAGAACTTACTAAATGATGAGCTTTCAGAGGGTCAAAATATTCGTTTTAGCGAGCTTGTTTTGAAATTCTTCCTTTTTATCTAATAACTTACTATCATTTGGATCTAATTTTAAAGCGATACTAATACACTCAATAGATTCTTCTATCTTTCCCATTTCACATAACAAATCGCTCTTGTTTAGCATAATATCAATATCCTTACATAGAACTCTCTCTACAACGTCTAAACATAATTTTGCTCTTCTAGTTTCATTCTGCTTCAAGAAATTACTTCCCTTATTTTCCCAAATTTGAGCATAATTATGTCTAAGAGTTAAAACAGTATCGAAACACTCTAGAGCCTCCTCATACTTTCCTAGTTTAACAAGTACTTTACCTTTATTCTTCCAGCTAATATCGTTCTCTGGTTTGATATCAAGCACGTAGTTAAAGCAATCTAAAGCTTCCATATAGTTACCAAGCTTAATTAATGCTTGACCCTTATTATTCCACGCTTTAATGTATTTCGATTTTATTTCTATTGCTTTATCAAAACAAGGAAGTGCTTCTTTAGTGTATCCTAGTTTGCACAAGACAACTCCTTTATGGTTCCATACATTTATGTAAGATGGGTAATATTTTAACGCTTCATTTAGAAAGTATAATGCTTCGTCGAACTGCTTAATTTTACATAAATCTCTTGCTTTCTCGAAACAAGAACGAGCTTCTGGAGTTGGAATATGATACATTAGAATTATTTAAAGTTTCAAATTTATTGGATAGTGGTCCTTACACTTATTGATAGATTTCAGTTAAAATTAAGTTTCCATAATATTTATATTTTACAATGATGTAAAAAAGAAAAAAAAATCAAACCAAACCAAACCATAAACGGTAAACGATGTAAATAATTAGAGTAGGTCAAGAATTATTTAATGTGGTCTACATCTATAGGACGCCCTGGACTTCCTTGGTAGTAGTATTTATCTGGTTTTCCTCTCCAGTTTTTGTGCAATACTGTATTTGGAAAAATAACATTATTCTCAGTAGTTAAAGCATTTGGCCCCATGATAATTCCCGGATATAATGTTGTGTTCTTACCCATTTTAAGTGTCATCATGGAAATCTTTCCAAAAATTGTGTTAACCGCGTGACTTGATAACGCAGAAGTAGGATAGAAAAACACATTGTCTCCGAGTTCAGTGAATTCTAAACCGACGTAAGCGTCGCAATAAATCACATTTTTTCCAATTATATTATGACTAATTCTTATCAACGCTCGATTTACGAGCCACGGAAACGGTGATTTAGAGGTTAACCACATGGGAAATTTGATTATAAATCCCCGCTTATGATAATATTTCATCATTTTTCCTTCGTCGCTATCTTTATTGTCTAGAACTCGTTTAAAAACACCTTCAGTTGGAGGAGACTTCTTATTCCAACTTCGAGTCCATAACGCTGTAAACTCAATTAACAAAAGAAGATAAATATAATAGAGAATTAATAGAAAAATCGGAAGAATTAAGAAATGAATAGCAAGTGGAATTGAAAATGGTATGATTAAACCATATTCAAATAACAAAAAAAGACCTAAGCATGCGTAGAGAGGAACCAAGAAACTTATAATATTTATTTTAAAAAAGTCCAAGATAGGAAGCTCTACAACCTTATCCTTTTTCTGTTCAAATTCAGATTTTTCTTTTCCTACTCGTTTTTCATCGTTCATAATATTATTATTACTAAAATCTTATAAAAAATTATTTACGCTATGTGATGTAATTTAATTGTATAAAAATCGTTTAAATAAGTAAAAACTGTAAATAATATCAGCTAAATATCTACGATATTTTTAAAATAATATCCATATTATTGAAGTAAACCTGCAAAATCTGCGGCAAATCTTTGAATTTTATCCCAATCTCGAAAATCGTTGAGCTTTTCCTTGTCAACTGGTATGTCTTTATCTTTTTCTAATCCTAGAGCTGTCGCCTTTAAAGCCAACTTACCTACTCTACCTACTTTCGAATCTTCTGAAAAATCTAAAACTCCCCCAAAAGCATTGTAAATATCTGCTTTAAGCTCGAAATTTTTCGTTAATCGCCTAGCAATATCTTCGTGCGCATCAATTGGTTCTACAATTGCCCACGCACCACAGGTGAATACACCAAACTTTAGGGCTTTAAGTTTCTCTTTATTTTTCTCTATGAAGGTTTTAACTTGTTTTTTCCAAGAGTTTATTTTTAAACTAGTTCCGACTAAAACTCCATCAAAGTCGTCTAATCTTGGCCAATTTTTGGGTTTAATAATCCCCAAATTGAAGATTTCTGCCTTAAATCCTTTATCTTCTAAGATTTTAGCAATTTCTTGAGATATTTCTTCCGTGGAACCATAACGAGTTCCATAAGCAATTAACACTTTCATGATTCTCACTTTTTTCTCATTAATACTTCGTTTTAATAAGTAGTAGAATGATTCTTCCCTTATAGAGTTCGTTAAGGCCCACTTTTATTTCAACAAAAATAAGTCAGAAAGTGGTATACTCATTAAATTTGAAAAAATAAATAAAAAAAATTAGATTTCTTGCGTTTCTAATTCTAATAGATAACCCGTAGTTCGAACTATGGGAAAAGAAGTTAATTCGATCAATCTATTATTTTATTTAATTTTCTTTCAAAGCCAACTCCAAAATTTTTCCTTTATAAATTGCCTAGGCATATTATCTTCCAGATATTCCATAAATTTAATAATAAAATAATAATACTGTTATGTAGCGTATGGATGACCATTTAATTATGTTTTCTAGAAATGTTACTAAGTCTAAAACAGAGATTACCTCTATTGAAGATATGCTAAACTCATATCCCTTATTAAAAGGGATTGATTTAGAAAAAGGTCATGATTTTGAAGATTCTACTAGGAACGGTAAGATAATTCCGTCATTAAAGTTTGCTACTGAAAAAGATGCAGAGGAAATCACTAATATTTTCAGGGAAGTTTATGAAAATACCTATCCTTATAAACTAATGGAGAATGTTTCTGAAATACTGAGCATGATAAAAAGTCCTAATTATTACTGGATTATTTTTAGGTTAAAACCTGATATTATTGCAGGTTGTATAGGAATTCGCCTTGACTTTGAAAACAAAATTGGAAATTTTTTTGGATTTGCCTTTAGAAAGAAATTTCAGCATATAGCAGATATTTCTACTGCGAGTATCGCTTGTGTGGTAGCTCCTATGTATAAATTTAAAAATCAAATATTTATTTGGTTTGCTGAAATCCGATCTAGCTTTTCTAGTATTCAATACATCGCAAAATTAACTGGATTAAGCCCTGTAGGGCTTCTCCCTAATAAAGACATCTTTTTTAACAAACCTGAATCAGAAATCTTATTCATTATATATAATCAGAAAATTTTAGATGATCTTTGGAACTCTCAAAAACCTCAATTAATCTCTCCAGCTATCTTCTGTTATTTCCATGCTTTTCAGAAATATAATTTAGGATTGCCAGTAATACAGAATGATAATAGCTTAGAATCGGAATTTAATCAGAATAAAATAAAACTCAATAGAAAAATTATATTGAGAAGAATTGAAAAAGATAAGTTTGGTAACGAACTAATAACAATTTCGATGAAGGGAACTAATAATTTTTTTCAATTTTTTCACTACCCTGATATCCAAATTGTTGAAAAAGTTAACTATAAGGTTTCAACTTTAGAAGATCTATACGTGTTTTTAGAAGAGATAAAATCAATAATTAGGGAATATAAACTACGATATTTTGAAGTATTTTTATCTGCATATGATTCTACCCATCAAACATTATTTTATAATGCAGGATTTAAACCTACGGGTTATATTCCGGCTTTCAGGTATAATATAGATAAAAATATGTATGAAGACCAAGTACTTTTTGTATATCACGAAAAGAAATTAAACACAAATACTCAATTAATTCGAGAAACGGAAGAATTTCTTAAAACCATAAAATATTTCAAGGAAATAGGGAAAAAATAACTTTTATCTATTAATTAAATATTTATCATTTTATGGAGAATTAGATCATAAGTGTAGGTGAATTAAAATTAATCAAGCTCATCCAAATTTTTGTATTAAAATTGAAGAGAGAACCGAAGAGATTCTGAAATGGTTATATATTGGAACAAAATTACCTGTTTGGCCCGAATTCTACCCATATATCATAAATGTTCTTAAAACATTTCAAGCTAAATCAATTTTACTTACTGAAGATGGTAATATTACTGGACATGTATTGCTATTTAATGAAAACTCTGAAATTCTCTACTTCGGATTTTTTGGTGTACTTAATCACGATAAAAATAAAATTTGCTTTTTATTGAATAATTTAATTGAATATGGGAAACTTAACAAATTTTCTAAAATAGTTGGACCCTTAAATATACCGACCGCTATTTATGGTTGGGGTTTTATGGAGAAAGGAAGCGAAGCGAGTATATATATAGGCAAACCTATTAATCCCCCTATATATCAAGAATTGTTTTTTCATAAAGGATTTACTCTAAAAACGAAAGAATTGTCTTTAGAGGGCCCAGTAATTAAATTTGACTCGAAAATTCTAAATAGTTTCGATTCCGAAAACTACGAAATGTTCCATCCTAAAAGTTGGGAAGAAGTCTTGAATTTTAAACCAAGATTTGTTAGATTAAACACAAATCTCCCTCGTGAATCCGTTATAACCCCTGGAACTCAACATCTTTACGAGAACTATATAGAATTTATAAAACAGTACGGTAATCTTTTTATGATTATATTTCTCAAGTATAAAATCACAGGCGATATAGTTGGTTGTTTTTTTAGCATTCCTAATCCCTTTAGAAAGAATGAAGGCGATATTTATGATTCTTGTGAGGCTTTCATAATACTATTAGAAAAAGAACATCAAGGGAAAGGTTTAGGTTGGTTTTTATCTCTATATTCAGCAAAAAAAGCTTGGGATAATAATATTCGCTATAATTCATCTCCAATAGAAAATAATGTAAAGCGTAGTATTAGAATAGCGAAAAAATATGGTCTAGAACATAAAAGAACGCATTTAATTTTAGAATATACGATATAAAGTAGGTTTAAATTATGTTTGAAGAAAGACGACCTAAAAATTGGTGTCAGTCGTATTGGGATCAAGTTAAAAGAAATATTGGGCTAGTATCATTAAAAGAACAAGATTGTCTTCGCGAAGCTCAGATTGCAGTTCTTGGCCAAGGTGGTCTTGGCGGACCGCTAACGGAGCAACTTGCTCGTTCCGGATGCGAAAATTTTGTTATATGCGATAACGATAAATTCGACGAATCTAACCTAAATAGACAAGTGTGTGTGAGAGCAGATATCGGAAAGTATAAAGTTGATGTGGTTGAAAAGTTACTTAAAGACATTAACCCCGAAATTAAAGTTTGTAAATACTATGAAGTAGACGAACTAAATGTACTTAACATTATAAATGGCTCTTCCGTTGTGGTTTTAACTTTAGACAATCTTCTTACCTCCATTCTAATTTCTCGTAAATGCAGAGAAAAGAAAATTTTAATGTTAGAGGCTTGGGCAGTACCATACATTTGGGCGTGGTGGTTTACTTCTGAAAGCGAGGATTACGAGATTTGTTATGGCTTCAAAACAAAAAATATGACAATATCTAAAATATCCCAATCAAAATCTCTTTTATTAGATCTTAAAAAGCAGCTTCTAAATAAATTAATGCAATTTCCGGGAATAATAGATCGTTATGATCGAGAAAAAGGCGTTTTTGAAGAAATATTGTCCGGAAAACATCCTTTTGTATCATTAGCTCCAATAGTAAGAATAGCTGCTTCGTATCTTGCTTTTGAAGTGATTTTTTCAGGAATTCTTAAAATAAAAAAGATGACACTTGCACCCCAAATAATTGGATACGATTATTTTAAATCAAAAATAATTAAGTTCAAATTCTAAATTTGAATAACCTATTTATTTATATTTATATACACCAAATATTTTTAAACTAATCTTCATCCGACAAAAATGATGCTTAACGTCTTTTGTTTAATTTATGATGTTTTTTCTCTTTTCGATAATGATCATGTTCTATTTCAATCGTTAAATAATTCTGTTCTAAAATTCATTTCGCCGACAAAATTCATTAAAAATTTCATTTTTTTTCGAATTCAATAAATTGATCACACAAAGTTACAAGTATCGTATTTTGATGGATATTTTCAAAAAATAAAGATTAGATTAAAAATATATGTATACACCTATTATTATAATTAATTTAAATATTGAACAACTATTTTTAGTTTTAATATGTTGAATTAACAAATCGTAGAGGTATAGTATTGTTATTACAATCGCCCGAACTATCAAGATTATTAATTGTTTTTATCCCACAGTTAATTTTGGCGGGCTTATTTTTATTCCTTGCTATAAAATTATTAAGACGTAATCAACAGCGCCCCACAGTTACTTTATGCATGCTTTACATCCTTTCAGCTTCTGGACTGATTTTTAACGCTATATTTTTACTTATAGCAGCGTTTCAACCAGAAAACGAGGTATTATTGCTAGTAATTTACTTTTTAAGTTACTTTCCAATGCTTTTTTCACCTGTTTTTATACTTACATTTATAATCAGCATACTTAAGTTAGGAGATGTTTTTACAATTAAAAAGCAATTAATTATCACATTAATTTATGGTTTTATAGTTTTTATCATTTTTTTTACTCCCAACGGAATTACATTTAGCGAACAGTGGCGACCATCCTATAGTTGGGGGTTTTTAACTTTAGTATATATTTCTCTAACGGTTTTTATTGTTTTACCAACATTATGGTATTCAAGGCGCCTAATTAAAACATTTCAAGATAAGATGTTAAAGAGGAAACTGATTACTTTTATAATTGGTATTTATGGAATGCTTACTTCAATTTACGGGACGGTACTTTATTTAACCTGGCAAAACTCTTTATTTAGCTCTCTATGGAGTAGTATTACAACTTTTATTATAATTCCATCTGCAATATTTATTTATTATGGAATCGGACGGGATTTATAATTTTTTTTTTTAAAAATATGAAAAGATTCCATTATTATATCTCCTTTTTCCGACTTTTTTTATTATGCTATTCAAAAAGAGTATTTAAATAGGAATTCTTTCATATTGGAATTGTATAAGAGTATATGTAATTAACATGTATGAAGTTGATCATATTACATCGTTAAGTGATATTCCAGATAATATCTCTAACCTTTTAACGGAGTTAAAAGAATTTAAAGAAGATTTCAGCATAGAAATAGAATACTGTAAAAATAGATATAAAATTATATTACATGAGTCATCCTTTAATGTCGGATTTAACACTACAAGATGTATATTAATGCAAATATCTGAAAATCCATGCTCGTATTCAATCCGTTTGTTTAATAAAGATATCCAAAACTCGGGTAAGGAAGATTTAAAAAAGGTTTACGATATAGAAGTAGAAGGAGAAAACGATTTTAGATTAATTAAACAAGATGTAAAAGATTTAATCGAGGGTAAAAAAGGAGCGACTCATTCTCCTAATTACCCATTATAAGATTTTTCAACCGTAATACTAATTTTTTACACTCTGATTTATTAAATACCATCAAATAATTTTCATCATTAAATCCATTTACATTTTTTACTAGGGTGAAATGTATTTGAAGGCTGAACTTGTTGATGCTCAAACAGCATCCTCGATAATCGCCACAAAAGACGATTATATTTTAAATTTTAGTGAGTTTGACTTACAATCTCGCTTAAGTACCTCGGAAAAGGTATCGAAAGAAGACTTGGTGGAATTTCTTTCACATCAAACTGTTGAATGGACAAATTCTGAAGAAAATATAGTTAACAGAATATTCGACGAATTAGACATTAGCTACGCGCCATACAAAGAACATTTGTTGGACAGCGTTAAATTCATAAAAACTACAGGTCGAGAAGAATGCGATGCTGCTTACACGAGAAATAAGATTATTTATGTGCCAATCTCAATGGTTCACTACCCATACGACGAATTAAAAGAATTAATCGCGCACGAGCTTTTTCATGTCATCAGCACTCACGATCCTAAATTCAGAAATGACTTATATGTTAAACTAGGGTTTAATCCTTGCCCTGAGTTAGATGTTCCCGACGAATATAAACATCTATATGTGTCAAATCCTGATACAATTGGAAAGAACTGTTACGTATCAGTTTATGCCAACGGAGCTCAGATAAAAGCAGTTCCTTTTCTCTATGCTGTGGCACCCTTTAGGGGAGGGTATTTCTTTGAATATTTCCGTTTTACTTTTCTTGAGTCTGAAATGAAAAACAGTAAATGTTCACCTTTATATGAAAACAATCGACCAAAATTCATTAACGCTCCCCAGAAACTATTTGATTTGTGTGAAGAAATCGACCCCTACAGCAACCAGCACAGATTACATCCTGAAGAGATACTTGCTTATTATTGGAGTCTATTACCTTTTTCTGAATCAAAGATACAATCTTATAA